>CADCOX010000297.1 GCA_902803195.1 uncultured Bacteroidales bacterium | reverse complement strand
GAAACTGTAGGGCGCGAAGTCGCCTCCATGTATGATGACGGTGTTGCCCTTGTCATCGCGAGTACGAGTGCCGCCCTTCGCCTCCTGCCGGAAGCGGAAAAGCAGGAACACGCACATGCCGACGGACGCCAATAGTCCTGCTAAATAGAGAAGAGAAAGGAGCGACGCACCCTCTATCCCTCTCCAAGGGGCTTGGGAAATGGTTCCGTCCCCAGGTTGGATGACCTCGCCGTTCAAAGCTTCCTCCTCGCCCATGGGAGAGGAGTTGGTAGCGAAGCCTGATGCTGAAGAGGTATTGAAACTCAGGAAGTCAGGCTTGTCCAACGTCAGTTGTACCAGAGGCAACAAGAGCGAAGCCACGAGCACGCAGAGCAATGCCACGCGATTGAAACGATGAAACGTCTCGCGGCTCAGCAACAGAGCAAAGCATCCGTAAAGGAGTGCCAGCAGAAGGGCGGATTTCAGTAGATATAGTAACATAAAGCTTTATTGCCGAATTGCAGATTAAACATCTTCCTTCTCTATCATCTCCATGATTTCTCTGAGGTCCTCGTTGGAGAGTTCTTCGTTCTGAATGAGGAAAGAGCAAAAACGCTTGGCGGAGCAACCGAATAGTGAATCCTTAACGTCGTTTAGCACTTGAATAGTGTATTTCTCACGCGTGAGCATGGGCGAGTAATAAAAGGTACGGCCAGTGACATCTCTTCTATGGTGCTCTACGTAGCCTTTCGCTTCCAGTATCTTCAGAAAGGTGCCCACTGTTGTATAGGCGGGCCTTGGCTCGGCGTAGTGAGCTACGATCTCGTGGACGGTGAGAGCCTGCGGAGCATCCCAGAGGATATTCATGACCTCCATCTCTCCCTTGGTGAGTGCTTTCAATGTCTTCTCGTTCTTCATCTCTTTTCGTTTTTGTTGTTGCAAAGGTATGGATTAGAGCCAAGGACAAAAAGAAATGAAAACGAATAAAAAGGAGCAGAGCCAAACTTTAACATTTTCCTTTAGTTTAGCCCTGCTAATTCTTAGTTGTTAACATAAAATTATATATTCTCTTGCTCCTTTTTAGGTAGGAGGATAAGAATGTCACGACATTAAATCGCTCATGATGTCATCGGAAATCATGATGGCTGATTCGGCAAGACGAAGGTGACTGGCCGATGAGGAAGACGCTGAAAGGGACGCGTGGTCGAGGATGAGTCGGCCAGCGGAGAGGTGGGGCTCAGCCATGTGTATGAGGTCGAGGAGTCGGTCGGGGCCGAAACGGTGCTCGATGTCGTGCAGGGCGATACCGCGAGAGGTACGTAAGCCGCACATAATGGCTTCGTCGTAGAGTTCATCGTCGGTGAGGACCTCGAGGTCGTAGGGAATGGGGCCACGGAGGTAATCGTCGAGGGACGGACGGTTGGCGCGCCGCGTGCGGAGGCCATCATAGCTGTGAGCGCCGGGGCCGAAGCCAAGGTAGGGGAGTCCTTGCCAGTAGCTGCTGTTGTGACGGGAGTGGCGGCCGGGGAGTGCGAAGTTGGAAATCTCGTAGTGCTCGAAACCAGCCTCACGAGCACGCTGGCACAGGCGCTCGTACATCTTCACGGACAGTTCCTCGGTTACCTCTTGGATGCGCCCTTCGTCGCGCCAGCGGGTGAGGAGCGTGCCGGGCTCGTAGGAGAGCGCGTAGGCCGACAGATGCTGGATGTTGAGGCTGAAGGCAGTGTCGAGGTCGCGCTCCCATTGCGTCATCGTCTGCCCTGGAAGCCCGTAGATGAGGTCGATGCTGATGTTGTCGACGCCTACTGCTTGCAGTGCCTTGATGGCACGGATAGCAGTGGCTGAGTCATGACGACGACGGACAAGGCGCAGCAGGGCATCGTCGAAGGATTGAATGCCGAGCGAGACGCGGTTCACGGACCCTCTCTCCGCCCCACCCGTGGTGGGGAGAGCCGCAAAGCCAATGCTCTCATTTTTGTCTTCAGAGGTAATGGAGTCCTCCCCCCTATGGGGGGAGTTAGAGAGGGGCCAATCGTCGGGATTCATCTCCAGCGTAACTTCGGCATCGGCTTCAACATCGTAGTACTGGTGAATCGTATTGAGAATCTGACGCAGAAGAGTAGGAGAGAGCAAGGAGGGTGTCCCGCCGCCAAAATAAATTGTTCGGACGCGCGCATGGGAGAGCTCATGGCGACGAGCTATGACCTCGCGACAGAGGGCGTCGACGTAAGTGGCCGCCATCTCCTCGCGGGTGGTGGAAAAGAAGTCGCAATAAACACATCTGGAGCGACAAAAAGGGACGTGAACGTAGATGCCTGTGGTCATTTTGCGGCAAAGATAGTGTTTTTTTAGCAAAAAAAGGTAAAAAGATGGGCGTAGTTTGAAGATTTATTGCTAACTTGCGGCCGTTTACGTGTAAAATGAGCCTAAGGAGCACTTCTGAAGGCCTATTATTTCGCATCTTATAAACTATTACTAAATACATTACGTAATGAAGAATTATCAAACGAAAGAAATCAAGAACATTGCCTTGCTTGGCAGTGACGGGGCTGGTAAGACCACCCTCACCGAAGCGCTGCTCTTCGAGAGCGGCATCATATCGCGTCGCGGACGCATCACGCAGAAGAACACGGTGTCCGACTATCTGCCCGTCGAGCAGGAGTATGGCTACTCGGTCTTTGCCACCCCTTTCCATGTAGAATGGAACAACAAGAAGCTGAATATCATCGACTGCCCGGGTTCTGACGACTTCGCAGGCGCTGCCATCACAGCCATGAGCGTGACGGATACCACTGTGCTCCTCATCAATGCACAGAACGGTCCCGAGGTGGCTACGCAGAATCACTTCCGTCTGACCGAGAAGATGCAGAAGCCCGTCATTTTCCTCGTCAACCGTCTGGACGACGAATGCGATTACGATAATATCCTCGAGCAGCTGCAGAGCGTCTACGGCTCGAAGGTGGTGCCCGTCCAGTACCCCATCAAGACCGGTCCCGACTTCAATGCCCTCATCGATGTCCTGCTCATGAAGAAGTATTCGTGGAAGCCCGAAGGTGGTGCTCCCATTATCGAAGATATCCCCGCCGACCAGCTCGACAAGGCCACCGAGATGCATCAGGCACTGATTGAGGCTGCTGCTGAGCACGACGAGACCCTCATGGAGAAGTTCTTCGAGACCGAAGACCTGACCGAGGATGAGATGCGCGAAGGCATTCGTGCCGGTTTGGCCAGTCGTGGCATGTTCCCCGTCTTCTGTGTCTGTGCAGGCAAGGATATGGGTGTCCGCCGTCTGATGGAATTCCTCGGCAATGTCGTTCCTTTCGTCGACCAGATGCCTGCTGCCCACAATACTCGTGGCGAGGAAGTGAAGCCCGATCCCAACGGCCCCACCAGCTTGTTCTTCTTCAAGACCAGCGTTGAGCCGCACATCGGCGAAGTTCAGTACTTCAAGGTCATGAGCGGTACCGTCCACGAAGGTGACGACCTCACTAACGCCGACCGCGGCTCGAAGGAGCGCATCGCTCAGCTCTTCGTCTGCGCAGGTGCCAACCGCACGAAGGTCTCTGAACTCGTAGCCGGCGACATAGGCTGCACCGTCAAGCTGAAGGATGTCCGCACGGGCAATACCCTCAACGGCAAGGACTGCGAGAACCGCTTCGCCATCACTTATCCCGATCCCAAGTATATCCGTGCCATCCGCGCTCAGAATGAGGCCGACACAGAGAAGATGATGAACATCCTCCAGCGCATGTCGCAGGAAGATCCTACATGGGTGGTCGAGCAGTCGAAGGAGTTGCGTCAGATTCTGGTGAAGGGTCAGGGCGAGTTCCACCTCCGCACCCTCAAGTGGCGCATGGAAAACAACGACAAGATGCCCATCGTCTACGACGAGCCTAAGATTCCTTATCGCGAGACCATCACGAAGGCTGCCCGCGCTGACTATCGTCACAAGAAGCAGTCCGGTGGTGCAGGCCAGTTCGGCGAGGTACACCTCATCGTAGAGCCTTATGTCGAGGGCGAACCCCAGAAGGACGTCTATCGCTTCGGCGGTCAGGAATACCGCATCACCGCCAAGAGCGAGGATGTTACCGAACTCGAATGGGGCGGCAAGCTCGTGTTCATCAACTCCGTCGTGGGCGGTGCCATCGATGCTCGTTTCATGCCCGCCATCCTCAAGGGCGTGCTCAGCAAGATGGAGCAAGGCCCCCTCACCGGTTCCTACGCTCGCGACGTGCGTGTCATCGTCTATGATGGAAAGATGCACCCCGTGGACAGCAACGAACTCTCGTTCATGCTCGCAGGTCGTAATGCCTTCGTACAGGCTTTCCGCGAGGCAGGTCCCAAGTTGTTGGAGCCCATCTACGATGTCGAGGTTCTCGTGCCTGGCGACTGCATGGGCGACGTGATGAGTGACCTCCAGGGTCGTCGTGGCATGATCATGGGTATGAATTCTGAGAACGGAATCGAGAAACTCAACGCCAAGGTGCCCTTGAAGGAGATGTCTTCCTACTCCACCGCCCTCAGCTCCATCACCGGTGGCCGCGGTTCGTTCACGATGAAGTTTGCCAGCTACGAGCTCGTGCCCATCGATGTACAGACTAAGCTCCAGAAGGAGTTCGAGGAGAGCCAGAAGGAGGAGAACTAAGGCGTCCTCTCTCCGAGGCCGACCTCTCGCTATCGCTTTCCAGCGTTTACTAATTGATATTTTTGTGGGGGCTTCTCCAACATGTCGTTGGAGTAGTCCCCTTTTGATTCTTCACGTTTCGTCTTTTCTTCCATTTTGTAAACTAAAGTCTTATGATGAAAATTGTACGCATCTTCATCGTGTTGTTGGCATTGGCTCCAGCCTCTGTCCGTGCACAAGTGCAGGAGGTTTATGTGAAGCACTCTAGCGGACTCATCCTTGCTTATGATGGCTTGAAGGACCGTGGAGTCATCGTCGATTCCAGCAATGCTTTGGCCCGTAAGCTCCAGCTCCTGCCCAATAGTGACGGCTCAGTCAGCGTAGCGACGACCGTAGACGGAGAGCAACTCTTTCTGTCGCTCCTGGGAAGTTGGAATACCACTTTCCAGCCTGACGGCACTGCCGCTACTGCCCATTATTTTATTGAGCCAACAGGTACCAGCAACTATATCCTCCTGCGTTGCCAGAGCAACAACAAATACTTGGGTGTGGACAATACGACCGACGGCTCGTCGGTCTTCTCCGACAAGAACGGCACTACCCAACTCCACTACTGGTATCTCGCCGATACGCCAGATGCGAAGCCAGATCCTATCGTCCGGCAGTATTTGATTAATCCTGCCGACCTTCGTCAGCCGTGCGAGGGTTGGGGCGTCTCGCTCTGCTGGTGGGCGAATATGTGCGGCAAGTGGAGCGATGATAAGATCGATCAACTGGTGGATTGGCTTGTCAGTCCGACGGGCTTGAACTACAACATCTTCCGCTATAACATCGGTGGCGGCGACGACCCGCATAACGCCAATTGCACGCCTCATCACATGGGCAGCGGAAAAGGATTGCGCGCTGAGATGGAGGGCTTCAAAGACTACAGCGGCGACTCCTACCACTGGGAGCGCGACGCGGCTCAGCGCAAGATCATGCTCAAGATCAAGGAGAAACGGCCTGATGCCATTTTCGAGGCTTTCTCTAACTCGGCTCCGTTCTACATGACCTATAGCGGTTGTGTGGCGGGAGCTGTCAAGGGAGGCGACGACAACCTCCGTCCAGAGTTCTACGAGGAGTTCGCCCATTACCTTGTCGATGTATGCAAGCACTATAAGGACGTATATGGCATAGAGTTCTTGACCCTTGAGCCATTCAACGAGCCAAATACCAGTTATTGGAGCGCCAACGGCGGGCAGGAGGGCTGTCACTTCGGCTTCAGCTCGCAGATTGCATTCCTGAAAGTGCTTGCTCCCATCCTGGCGGAATCGGGGCTCAACACCATCATTGCCGCCTCCGACGAGACAAGCGTAGCCACTTCCGTCGCTGGGTTCAAGGAGTACCAGAAGGCTGGCATTATGGATCTTGTCGGTCAATGGAATACGCATACCTATACGGCTACGATTCCAGCGCGTGCTCAGATTGGGTCTTTGGCTCGCAGCGAGGGCAAACGCTTGTGGATGAGCGAAGTCGGCAGCAGCGGAACGGGCATAGCCGGGAACCTCAGCCTCATGCAACGCCTCATGGACGACGTCCGTTATATCATGCCAACGGCTTGGATTGATTGGCAATACGTAGAGGAGAAGGGCGACCAGTGGTGTACTGTGCGTGGCAGTTTCTCGGGGCAGACTTACGAGCGCGTCAAGAGCTATTATGTTCATCAGCATATCACGCGCTTTATTCAGGCGGGGTACACTTTTGTCAGTTCGCTCAATGCCAATACGTTGGCAGCCGTCAGCCCAGGGCGAGACAGTCTTGTCCTTGTGGCCATCAATACCGATGGTTCAGAGTCTACGCATGCAGCACGTATCCTCTTTGGGGCGCCCGACGCCAGCGCCATCACGGCGCTTGTCACTACAGCCGATGCCAACTTGCAGCCGCTCAGTGATGTCACGCTCGATGAAGGAGGCGTCTTGCGCTACACCCTCCCTTCACTCAGTATTGCTACTTTCATCATCCCTCTCGTCGACCTCAAGCCCGATGACGGTCAGCCCCATGCGGATGTTCCCTATCTGATTATCCCTCAGTACAACAATGAAGTAGCCCTTTCCACCGACGATGCGGGACAACTCGTTCTCGCCGCGATACCGACAGCAGTCGGCGACGACGAAGATGCCACGACCGACGGCACTTCGACTGCCGCTCGTGCCATCTGGACCCTCAAGGCCGATGGCGACCGCTGGCAGCTTCGCAACAATGTCGGACAGGCTGTCAGCGTAGGCTCTTCCTATGCCTTGCAAACGTCCGAGGAGACGGCGTCGCCCCTTTCCATTCAGCCTGTTGAAGATTACTTTTGCCGCATCATGACTAACGACACTAAGGCTTTCGACCTGAAGAACGAAGGTTACGCCGTAGGCACCGTCATCGGTCAGTATGCTTATGGCTCTACGGCCAGCGCCGGCCAACGCCATTGGCACCTGCTCCGTCTCTCGGATGATTTTGCAGCCGATGATCAGACCGCTGTTCGCGATTTCGCAGATCGTGCTGCCCGCGAAAGCGCAGATATCTTCGACCTGAGCGGTCGGAAGGTGTTTGCAGGCTCTGCCGCCTCGACGGGAATGAAGAACGGCGTTCTCTCCATCAGACGAGGCCTTTATATCCGTGGTGGCAAGAAAATAGTAGTGACCGGGCGATAGTACATACCCATCCAACTGTACGTACAGACGCAAGGCCTTTCGCGTACTATACGCTCAACCCTTTACGTATATACGCTCAACCCTTCGCGTACTATACGCTCAGCCCTTCACGTATATACGCTCAACCCTTCGCGTACTATACGCAAAACCCTTCACGTATATTCGCTCAGCTTTTAGCGAACGTTCGTGAAGGGCTTATAGTATAGTTCTCGAAAGGATATGCTTGCGTTACTGGCAAGCCTTACGCAGTCAAGGCTTGGGTCAGTTGCGCGTTTCCTGGAACGTAATCTCGTAGAAGCAGGGGTAGACGCCGCTCTTCGCGTTGGCTTGCCCTTGCGAGTGAGGCACAATCAGGCGCACCTTGGCAATCTTGTCGCCCTCGTTGATCTGTCGACCAAGGCGAATGTAGGTGAAGGGGATGAGCCAACCCGAAGGTACTACGGTGCTGCTGCCATAGATTCGATACATCGCGCCGCCGCCGTTCTCGATATTGAAAGAAGCGGTGAAGGTACCGTAGTTGTTGGTGATGTCGATGATGTCGGGAGTCGTAGAGTAATAGAGGATGTCGGAGCGCGACTGGATGGTGTCCGTCAAGATGTTATACTCCAAGTAGCGACTGATGACGCGTTTGGTCTGTCCGTTCTGCAGCTTCTCGCCGACGCCGGGGCGTACGATTTGCATGTAGACGCCCGTCCCGGCAAAGAGAACGTACTCGTTCTTCGACACGTCAGTGAGGCTGTCTTGGCGGTAGAACTGCGACTCGCTGATGACGTTGATGTGGCCTACGTGGATGACGGTGTCACCTTCGTTGGTCACGATGGCGACATCGCGGTTGAGGAATTTGTTGATGGCCTTGCGCTCTTTCTCTTTCTGCTCAGCATAGGTCTCGCCTTTGCTGCAGGCACTGAAGGTTGTGGATAAGAGAACGAGAGCCAAGACAAGAAGGCCGACAGGGCGGCTGATGATGGTATGAAGTCTCATGTGCGCGTACATTAATTATAAATAGATGCGTTCGAAAAGTAGCTCGTCAGTACTGGCAAGAGTAGCATCGGAGCCTCAAATCGGCGGCAAAGATAGTAATAATTTGTGAGTTATGATGACGCTTTTACG
>CADCOX010000296.1 GCA_902803195.1 uncultured Bacteroidales bacterium | reverse complement strand
GGCTGATATTCAGGCACAGGCCATAGCACGTAAGGAGATGATGGCACGACTCTTCATGCCGCGTTTCCTGCGCGCCGGCGACCATGGGAGTCTGCGAGCTTCCGTGCAGAATCTCACGGATAATGAGTTGAGCGGCACAGCCTCGTTGGAGGTGTTCGACCCCGAAACCGACAAACTCATCCTCAAAGCCGAGAAAGCCTTCACCGCCAAGGCTCAGGGCGAGGACGTTCTGGCCTTTGACTTCACGCCGACCGAGGATTATCCGGTTGTGGCCGTGCGCCTTATGGCAGAGACGAAGCCCGCGGGCAAGAAAAAGAAAGCAGCTACCTTCAGCGACGGCGAGCAACACTATCTGCCCATCTTGCCCAGCAAGACTTACATGACGGAAAGTGTGGAGATACGCGCCGACAGTCTCGGCACATTCACGACGGACCTCTCGTCGCTCTTCAACCACAACAACCCCACGGCTACTAATCGACGCCTTACCGTAGAATACACTGCGCATCCTATCTGGTACGCGTTGCAGGCCCTGCCCTCGCTGGCAGAACCGCAGCATGACGATGTCGTGTCGCTGGGTACGGCCTTACAGGCTCAGGCTCTCTCGACATATATTGCTAACAACACGCCCCGACTGAAGACTCTCGTAGAAATATGGAAGCGCGAAGCAGCACAGGGACAACCCGCCCTGTCAAGCCGTCTGGCTGAGGACGAGGAACTGAAGCAAATCATCTTGGACGAGACGCCTTGGCTGCGCGAGGCCGAGAGCGAAGCCGACCGCAAGGCTCGCCTCATCGAGCTATTTGACATAAGCCGACAGGAAAACGTCTTGACATCTACGGCCGACCGACTGGAGAAGCGACTGCAGCCCGATGGCGGGTTTACTTGGTTCCCGGGCATGGAGAGCAGTGAGGTGATGACACGCGTGGTGGCATCTGAACTGACGCGTCTGCGCGTGATGACTAATGACTTCAGCAGTTTGCCTGCCTCCGTCAAGGCCAGCGTGAAGCAGATACTGGCGAAAAACGTCGGTTTCATCGCCTCGAAGATGGCAGAGCGTATCAAAGAACTGAAGAAAGCTGAGGCCAAGGGCGTGAAAGTGAGCACTGCCTCGCTCGCTTATCTCGCCTACGTGTATACTACTCAGCATGCAGACGTCCGCCTCTCGGCACGTCAGCAACAGGACGTCACCTATATCTTAGATCACATGAAAGGCAGCGTAGCCGCGATGGACAACTGGGAACGCGCCATGGCTGCCGTCGTTATGCAATATGCCGGGCGTAAGGCTGAAGCACGTCAGTACTATGAATCGCTTCTTGAACATGCAACCACTACTGCCGATCATGGCACATTCTTCGACTATGCCGGTGGCAGTTTCGAGCCTACGAGCCATAAGATTATTCACCATGTAGCGGCGATGGAAGCCGTGAATGTGATGGAGCCCCAGAACAAGACCCTGCAGCGCGGCCTTCGCAGATGGCTGTTGCAGCAGAAGCGCACTCAGATGTGGGAATCCAACATTTGCACTGCTGATGCCATCTATGCCCTGCTCACAGGCAACACTGCCGAGCTCCAAGCCACGGCTCCCGACGACATTAAACTTAACTACGCCAAACGGCAGGTGGATATCACCCGTCAAGAAGCAGGCAACACAATTGCCGGACTCGGTTTCATCAAGAAACAATTCAGCGACGGCGAGGCGCCAAAGACGATTACCGTGACTCGCCACACCGACAGCGAGGCTTGGGGCTCTGTTTTCGCCACCTTCCTCACGCCTTTGTCTGACGCCTCGGCGTCATCCGCTGGCCTCAAAGTCCGTCGCGAAGTAAGCTCCGCTTCGCTCAAGGTGGGTGATAAACTTACGACTCGATATGTCATCTCGGCCGACCGCGACTATCAGTATGTGTGCCTGCGTGCCGCCAGGGCGGCTTGTGCTGAACCGTCGGAGATGACCTCAGGCTATCATTATCAAGGTGGTCTCGGATACTATCAGGCCGTCCGCGAT
>CADCOX010000295.1 GCA_902803195.1 uncultured Bacteroidales bacterium | reverse complement strand
GCCTCGGATGACTTCGATTGTATAGGTGCCAGTAAGTGTTGCGGGCAGTTCAATGTCTCCCTCTACATATATATAAGTAGAGAAGACGACATTGCCGTCCTCATCCAGAATCTGGATGGTGGAGCCGAGCGTGCCGGTGCCAGTTGTAAGCGTGTAACCATCAAGATACAAGACGGGTACGAGGATGGGGGAACGGGGCCGCCCTCCATTGTCTGGTTGAGTCCTAACATCTGTAAAAGTGATGATGTTTCCAGATGGATCAGCTTTGATGGTTGTGGCCGTCAACATTGCCACAAATAGGAATAAGATTTTTTGTTTCATAGTGTACCTATAAAATGTTCAGGCGCTGCAAAAGTATGATATTTCCATACAATCTGCAAATATTCCATGAAAAATGAATCCATCAAAAATCCATCAAAAACAAGATTTAGCCTATCTAAAATACCTGTATTCAGAGGATTATGCATCTCTAAAGCATACCTGTCAATAATCCTCTATGAAGGATGAAATTCATTGATCAGAGGCTATATTTTTGATAGGTAATCATCTAATAGGCTTGTAGCATCGAGTCCGAAAATGTTTGCCAATTGCATACGCGCATTGGAAATGGATTTGACGTTTGCCCCTGTTAATGTGGCTATTTCGGGGTTCTTAAAGCCGAAACGTGATAATAGACAGACCCTCATCTTCAAATCAGACAGCTTATGTCCTTTTACGAAGATGAAAAAGGAGGGATGACAGAACTGGGTCATTTGTGTCAATTGCAGCCATTCACTTTTCTTCGCTGTACGGGCAGGCACATTCACTTTTCGCCCATGTTCCTCACGGACGTGCGCTTTGGCTATCTCGTGGAAACGTGCCAGGATTTCAGACTCGTTGGCTTCCATCCTTGGACTTGATGCCTGGAGCCAATGTATTTCCTTCTTCAAATCTTCTATCGTGGCTTCCCAATGACGGACTTGTTCTTCTTTCTTTTCTTTAATAAGTGTCAATGTGTCGCTCGTATGTTTTAGTTTCTTTTCTTCGACATCCAAAGTCTTTTTCAGCAGATTGGCTTCTATCCTTGTCTCTTTTAAATGTTCAATGGCTTGATGATAATCTTCCGTAAGACGAATTAGGTGCTTTTCCTTTTCCTCTTTCCTTTGCTTTTCCCTCTTATAGTAAAAGAATAGGATGGAGAAGATGAGCATGCTTATGATTATACCAATGAAGAATGCGTCCCTCAGTTTCTGCGTTTTCACCCTCAGCACATCTGCTGAATGCTGCTGGCGACTATAGTTGAACATGGCTTCCGACAAGGCAATGGCCTCTGTATGTGTTTCCTCTAAATAATGCGCCAAAGCATCTTCATAGGCTCTCGCATATTTGAAGATCGAGTCAGCATTATGCTTCTTCTTAAATAATGATAAGAGGCCGCGATATCCGTCAATCATAACGTCATCATGCAACAGTAGCTTTCGGAATAGGTCCTCTGCTGAATCGGAATTCCCAGTCTCCATGTAGTACAGGCCTTTGAAATAGTGGTACTTCTCACGTCCAGATTCAATATTGCCAGATTGGTCAAACAATCCTGATTCATTCTCAAAGATCTGCATCATGGAATCAGCCTTCTCATATTCTCCTCGGTCAAAAGCAATATGTATGGCAGAGGGATAGACTTGAGCCGCCTCTTGTGTCAAGCCATGCTCCAGATAGAGTTGCCTGACATATTCGGTGTTCTTAAATATGGATGCGGTATCGCCGAGAGTGAGGTAAGCATCATTCCTCTGAAGCAGCGCTCTTATATGATTTATGGTATCGCCAGCCATCAGGGCATAGTCACTTTGCTTTTGATCAGCATAAAGCTCTTTCTCGGGCATATACTGCCTGAAATATATCTCTGCCATCTGCCCGTAGACGCGGTAGAGGGTACTGTAGTCGCAGTCATGGCTGAGGGTGTCGGCACGCTCGACGGCCTCCTCCCAGGTGATGATGGCGAGGGGTGCCTC
Organism: uncultured Bacteroidales bacterium; assembly: GCA_902803195.1. GTDB lineage: Bacteria > Bacteroidota > Bacteroidia > Bacteroidales > Bacteroidaceae > Physcousia. The sequence continues at coordinate 3,803 of CADCOX010000295.1, read as the reverse complement.
GTGCATATCGCGATAGGCACAGCCGAGGAGGTAGCGGGCCTTGAGCTGCTGGTTGGTGGAACCGTGGCGGTCGTAGTAGCGTACGACGCGGCGCAGGACGGAGTCGGTGGTGAAGGGCACGTAGGCTTTGTTCTGCGCCTCGGCGCGGAGGAGCTGGTAGCGCATCTGTGTGCTGCGGCTCTGCCGTGCGATGTCGGCCGAGTCGACGGCAGAGAGGAGCGTCCAAGCCGAGTCGGGTTTTGCCGTCAGGAGCGAGTCGGCCTGACGGAGCAGGGCGTCATAGCGACCGTCCGTGCAAGAGGATAAAACGAAAACGGTAACGAAAACGATAACTGGCTGCGCGATGATGAAGAACCACCCCCGACCCCTCCCGTCATGGAGGGGAGAATGACTCACCCCCAAACGCCTCCCGTCATGGAGGGGAGTGGCTGGCGCGATGTTGAAGAACCGTCTTGACGTGAGCCTGCCGAATCGTCTTGAGGTGAGCCTGGCAAACGGTCTTATCTGCCTATCGTGCGGTTGTCTCATGGGGCTTCAATGTCTGTATTTGTCGTTTTCACGCCGCAAAGATAGAAAATGAATCCGAAGTAGAGTGGCTAAAAGTGCATAATTAATGTAAAAACGAAGGAACCGTTTTGCTCTTATGGTGATTAAACAGGTCCAACCGAATAACCAAGTCCATTAGATATGTTTGGCAAATGATGAGGTTAAAGAAACGTCAACGTCCTTACGAAAGGAGGCGGACCACCATATAACCAGCTATTATCCATTAGAGGTATATGCAATAACCGCCCATCATCACTCTTGACGGACGTAGATGAATTGAGATCCAGGTTCAAGAAGTTCCCAAGTAGTATTGTTGAACGTGACCTCGGCTGTATCTCCACTCAGGGTGATAACGCCTCCGATGGGGTTGCCAGCAACATCGGTGGCAACGAACGAGAGACCATCGTCGCCAATCGTGCCAATGCCATCGTCAAGACTCGTCAGACGGAAAATGCCTATCTGCACGTCGTACTTGCCATCATTACGGCGATAAGAGATGAAAAGATTCGGCTCGTTATTGTCCTGATCAAGATAAGTGCCCTCATAGGGATGCTCCACTATTTCAAGGTCGCCGATGCTAATTTGTCCGTCAGCCTCGATGGTGAGGGGCGCACAGAATGTAGGCATATCAACGTAATCGAGTACAGGCCCCTCGACATATTTCACTCCAGGCGTAATCAGCAATCGTGGGGCATCACCGCTAAGGTCATATTGCATCTGCTCGCCTATCCAAAGGGGGTGCTCGCCGTCGAAGTCCCCCATATCAGTAGCGGCACTTGTTGCTGTAGCCCAAAGGCGCTGACCATCGTAGAACGTGATCTGCTGCCCTTCAATATGATATCCGACACGCTGGCACAGTTGCTGCTGAAGGTCGAAGGGATCGATCGTGCGTTCAATGCTTGCCTTCCCATCGCCGTCGAAACGGATTTGATAGAGTCGCTCGACGGCAACACCTGTTCCTTCCATTGCACTGGCAGCGAGCCAAAGCGTATTCGATGCACGATCATAGCTACCCAAAGGTTGACGCACATTCCTGATATGAGGGAAAGTAGTAGAAGTAGCCCCTTTGACAATAACGATACCATAGCCTTCAGTCGACGACGTATCCACTTCTTGGAGGCTCCACACGCTGACCTCATTGACCGTATCATTCATGATTTCATATTGGTGAAAGCGCTCAGCCTTCTCCATGGCTGCCAGCACGTTGGCAGGTGCTGAGTCGACAAGCAGAGGCCCATCCAATGTACCAAGGACGTGAGGATAGGATTCAGCTGTGCCCTTACAGGCGATAAAGAACATATTCACGCCGCAGACGGCAAGGATGACCATTGTCATCCATCGTTTCATTTGTTTCATAATCAATATTTCCTTTTTTTTGAACAAACAAATATTTTCAAGAAGAGCAGTTTAGAAAACGCCACAATGGGATCGTCTATTCCATCAGGCGACTAACGCTGTTGGTTAGGCCTACGAACTGCTCGAGGGATAGTTGTTCGGGGCGTAAATTGAAAAGAGGATCAGCGAGAAGAGTGGCGCTTTTCTCGATGAAATCGGCATTTCCTGACGATTGGGACAACTCGTTGATCAGCGGACGGATGTTATTCCGAAGTGTCTTGCGACGTTGATTGAAGGTCGTCTTTACGACACGCCGGAAGAGTGCTTCGTCACATTCGAGGGCATGCGTGTCATTGCGTGTGAGTCGAATGACGGCAGAGCGTACCTTGGGCGGCGGATTGAAGACGTTGGGCTCGACGGTGAAGAGGTATTCGGGTGTGTACCACGCCTGGATGAGTACGCTGAGGATGCCGTAGGCCTTCGTGCCGGGATGGGCACAGATGCGGTCGGCCACCTCTTTCTGGATCATGCCCGTACAACAAGGTATCAAGTCCTTGTTGTCCAACATTTTGAAGAAAATCTGCGAGGAGATGTTGTAGGGGTAGTTGCCCGTAAGCACGAAGGGTTGTCCGTCGAACGTGCGGTCGAGGTGCATCTTCAGGAAATCGTCCTCGATGATATTATCCTCCATTTGTGGCCAAGTGCGTCGCAAATATTCAACGCTCTCGAAGTCGAGCTCTACGACTCTTAGCGGTCGCGGCTTTTGCATGAGGTATTGTGTCATAACGCCCATTCCCGGTCCTACCTCCAAGATGGGGAGGTCCGGAGCGGCGTCTACAGTGTCAGCAATGCGTCTTGCGATGTCTAAATCCGTTAAGAAGTGTTGTCCGAGAAACTTTTTTGGCTTAACTATGCGCATAAGCGAGAGAAATTATGTAACTTTGCGCTGCAAAGGTACAAAAAAATGACATAACTCATGGCTGAGAGCGTGAAAAGTTGGCGTTCTATCATAAAAATCGCATTGCCGATAGTACTTGGGGGCGCAATCCTCTGGTGGATGTACCGCGGCATGGATTGGGCTACGCTCAGCGTGTCGCTCACGAGCGGCATGGACTGGACGTGGATGTGGCTGTCGCTGCCCTTTGGCGTGTTGGCGCAGGTGTTTCGGGGCATCCGATGGCGTCAAGTGCTGCGCCCTATCGGCGAGCATCCGCGCCTCTCAACAAGCATCTATGCTATATTCCTGAGCTATGCCAGTTCGTTGGTCGTGCCGCGTGTAGGTGAAGTGCTTCGCTGCGGTGTACTGAAGCGCTACGACGGGGTGAGTTTCTCGCGCAGCGTCGGTACCGTAGTGACGGAGCGCGTAGTAGACATGGCCATCATAGCGGTGCTCTCGATAGTCGTCTTCCTGTTTCAGGTGCCTGTGTTCATGGATTTCTTTACGCGAACGGGTACTAGTGTGAGTGGCTTTCTCGGACAATTCACAGCAACGGGCTGGCTGGTGACCGGGGTCTGCTTGTTTGCTCTTGGCGTTTTCGTTGCCTTTATGTTGCGTCGCTTCCAGTTCTTGACGCGGACGCGCTCCATCGTTCAAGAACTGAAGCAGGGACTACTGTCCATCACAAAAGTCGATGGAATCGGCCTTTTCCTATTCAATAGCCTCGCCATTTGGGTATGCTATTTCCTTCATTTCTATCTGACGTTCTTCTGCTTTGCGAGCACAGCAGATCTGGGCTTGAATGTGGCGGCCGTGGCTTTCGTGGTCGGCACATTTGCTGTGTTGGTGCCCACGCCCAATGGAGCTGGACCCTGGCACTTCGCCGTGAAAACAGTACTGATGCTCTACGGCGTTAATGGCGAAGAAGGCGCTATCTTCGCGTTGGCCGTTCATACGGTCCAGACGCTGCTGGTGGCCCTCCTCG
>CADCOX010000294.1 GCA_902803195.1 uncultured Bacteroidales bacterium | reverse complement strand
GCGGTGAAGACTGACCGCACGGGCACCGGCACGAAGAGCGTGTTTGGCCACCAGATGCGCTTCCGCATGGCCGACGGCTTCCCCCTGCTGACGACGAAGAAGCTGCACCTGCGCAGCATCATCCACGAGCTGCTGTGGTTCCTGCGAGGCGATACCAATATCCAGTACCTCCACGACAACAAGGTGACCATCTGGGACGAATGGGCCGACGAGAACGGCGACTTAGGACCTGTCTACGGCCATCAGTGGCGCTCCTGGCCCGATTACGAGGGGGGCACCATCGACCAAATCGCTAACGTGGTGGAGATGATCAAGCACTCGCCCGACTCCCGACGGATGATGGTGTCGGCTTGGAACGTGGCCGAGGTGGACCGCATGGCGTTGCCGCCCTGCCACTGTCTGTTTCAGTTCTATGTCGCCGACGGCCGCCTCAGCCTGCAGCTCTACCAACGCTCGGCCGACACGTTCCTGGGCGTGCCCTTCAATATAGCTTCCTACGCCCTGCTACTTCAGATGATGGCACAGGTGACAGGCTTGGAGGCTGGCGACTTTGTCCACACGACAGGCGACACGCACCTCTACCTCAACCATATCGAGCAGGCTCAGCTGCAGCTGACCCGCGAGCCTCGTCCATTGCCACGCATGCGACTCAACCCAGATGTGAAGGACCTCTTCAGTTTCCGCTACGAGGACTTCCAACTCGAAGGCTACGACCCCTGGCCGCATATCAAGGCGGACGTGGCGGTGTGATTTCATAGAGTTATTATTGAATGACGAATGACGAATCTCGCTCCGCTCGAAATGACGAATACAAGTTACCCGCAAGTTCTAAAGGTAATCCATATTCGTCATTCGTCATTAAAAAATCCTTATTCGTCATTAGAAGACAGTCCTGAAGATTATTAATTATGCTGACACTTATTGCTGCAGTAGCCGAGAACGGCGCCATAGGCTACGAGAACAAGCTGCTTTATTGGCTACCTAACGACTTGAAGCGGTTCAAGGCCTTGACGACAGGACATACCATCGTCATGGGCCGCCGCACCTTCGAGTCGTTGCCCAAAGGCGCTTTGCCCAATCGCAGGAATGTCGTCTTGACGAAAAACGCCCATTTCATCGCGCCTGCGATAGAGGTTTTCACTTCGTTGGGCGATGCTTTGGCTTCCTGTACCGAGGACGAGGAGGTGTTCGTCATCGGCGGTGCCAGCGTCTATCGCGAGGCCCTGCCACTGGCCGACCGCTTGTGCCTGACGATCGTCCATGACACGCCCGCCCACGCCGATGCTTTCTTCGCCTGGCTGAATCCCGCTGACTGGCAGGTGGAGTCAGAAGAAAGGCATGCCGCCGATGAGCGCCATGCCTTTGCCTATACGTTTGTCGATTATAGAAGAGTCACTCGCCCCCGCCTGCCGTAGCTTGACGATAGGCGAGAATGGCATTCTGCAGGGCAATGAACGCATCGGTTCGCTTGTCCTTGGCTTGTTGTAGCAATAGCTGTGCCTCAAGCAGGTTGCTCATTGTGGCTGTGCCGGCGTGGTAGGTGTCCTGATGGATGCGCAGGTTCTCGTCGGCTTGCTCTATGCTGCGCTCAGCCAGTGAGAGTTGGCTCTCCGCTTCCATGACGTCATTAAACGCTTTTTGTGCACGTATTTCCAAGAGCTCAGCATTGTTGCTGAGTTTTTCTATTGCCCGTTGTCGCTCGATTCGCTTGCGGCGTATAGCGTGTGAGCCACCCCACCACTCGCTGATAGGCACAGATGCCGTGGCGAAGACCATGCCGAAGGAGCGGTTGTTGTCGAGCAGGTTGTGGTAGTTGTAGCCTGCTCCAATGGCCACAGACGGCATGTGTTTGCCGATTTCCATCTTGTATTGCAAGCGAGCTGCCTCCACGTTCTTCTGCAGGAGTTGATACTCTGGCAGGAGGCTGACGCCTGACTGGTCGCGAAGAGGGAGGACTGCCGTAGACGAGAGATCAGCTGGAGCAAGAACCCATTCACCCTTCAGACCACAATACTGAGTCAGTATCAGGTGGAGAAGGGCTTGTCCGTTGTTGAGCTTAAGTCGTTGGCTGGCAATCTCATTCTGTCGCAACTGCACCTGCAGGAGGTCGTTGCGGAGTGCTACGCCAGCATCGACCGCAGCTTGTGCATCCTTGGCAGCATCGGCGAGGAGGGCATCGGCGGCATCGAGGGTGCGCTCTTTCTCGGTCATCGCAACCAACTGCCAATAGTATTGTTCGGTTTGCGCTTCCACTTCCTTCTCAGAGAGTTGCAGTTGCAATCGGCTGACATCCTCGCCTAAGCGAGCGAGTTTGTTGCCATTGATGATTTGTCCTCCCGAGAACAAGGGGAGCATAGCCTGAATGCCTGCGATGGTGCCGTTCTTCATCATCGTCATGGTCATAGGGCTCTGCAGCGCCATGAGTGCCTCCATGGGGAGTGTCTGCGCAAGGGCTGCGCCCAGTTCGGGCGTAATGAACTCCGAGGGGTCTATATCCATCTTAGCCATCGACTTGTTGGCATTGAACCATAGAGCCGTACCGCTGACATTGGGGAAATAGTTGGTGAACGCCTCGCGACGTTGCTCGTGGGCTGCCTGTATGGCGAGGCGGGCATCGCGAGTGACCAAATTGTTCTGCAGGGCGGAGTCGCGCAGTTGGGTGAGCGTGAGGGAGGTCTGGGCAGTTGCAGTGAAACTGCAACCTACACAACCGATGATGAGGAGGAATAACCTAAGGGAGGTGTGAAAGGGCTTCATTGTGAGGGATAAATACTTCAGGGAGATTGGGCGGAGTGGGGTCATTGTAGGGGGGAGGGTTACTTTTTAACGCTGAGTTTCCAGTAGACGACGGGCAACACGGTGACGACGAGAATCAGCGTGCCAATGCCGCCTGCGAAGATGGTTACACCGACAGGCATCCAGAACGATGAGCCTGCGATAATCATGGGGATAACGCCCACGGCAGTGGTGGCTGTCGTCAGGAAAATGGGTACCATGCGTCGATGTCCAGCATCGTAGGAGGCTTTTTGGATGGCCTCGTTATAGTCGCGCCGATAAGCTTTGCGTTGCTCGGCCGTAGGGTTGAGGGGCATGGGATGGTCGGTGTGGAAACGCTTCATAAGTCCGTCTGCGTGTTCAAAGATGAGAATCTCATTACGCATGATGATGCCCATGAGTGTGATCAAACCGAAGATGCTGGTCAATCCTATCGTGCGATTCATCAGACCAAGACCGATGAGTGCTCCTGGAAGCATCAATCCGAGTGCTCCCATGCAGAGGAAAGTAATGCCGAAACGCTTGAAGTTGAATAGGATGAAGAAGAATATGACGACCATGGCAATGATAATCCCATAGTAGATTTGAGGCATATTCTCGTCGTTGTACTCTAATTCGCCACCTACCTCTGCGCGGACGCCCTCTGGGAGGTCGACCTCTTGCATCATCTCGGCCAGACGATGCTCGACGGGTGCTGCGTATGTGCCTCGAGCAAAATCGGCGGTCACAGTGAGACACCGTTCACCAGCGCGGTGCATGATACGGCTCTCTGTCCATTGGGGACGGACCGTGGCCAACTGACGAAGTGCGAGCGTCTTGCTTGCGGAACCCTCGAAGAGCGCATTGCCGAATGAGCTATTCGACGAGGCCAGGGCTGCACTGACGGCTGCCTGTGGTGAGAAGATGCCGATGTTCTCCACGTCGGCAACGGTGAGTGTCGATGTGTCTCGCACAACGATGGGCAGTTCGTAGTCGCGTTCCCAGATGCTCCCCACGGCGAGGTCGCCTGTTGCGGCCGTCAGGGCGAGAGCTGCAGTGGCGCGGTTGACGCCTAACTGAGCCGCTGAGACGGGGTCGAGTTCGACATTGATAAGAGGGAAGGGCTGTAGGAAATCGGTGTGTACCCATTCAAGTTCGGGCATGGGACGCATCTGTTCCATCAGCCGCTCGGCAGCGACATGCAGCGAGTCGATATCATCGCCATAGAAGCGGAACTCCAGTTCGGGTACTTCAAGGAAATCCAATCGTTTGAACTTGACGTAGGCCTCAGGGAAACGCTCAGCGAGACGTGGCTGGTAGTAGGCCAAGAGGTCGAGCGTAGCTTGCTGCGAGGTGGTGTTGACGATGAACTGAGCGAAGTTGCGGTCGGCCATCTGTGGAGCGTAGCAAGTCTGGAAGCGTGGGGATGAACAGCCGATGAAAGTGGTAATGTCGGTAATGCGTTCGTCATCGCAGATAGCAGCATAGACGGAGTCGGCGATGGCGCGAGTGTCGGCAAGACCTTTGCCATCAGGAAGGAAAATCTCGACGGCAAACTGATCGCGGTCGCAGAAGGGGAAGAGGCGTATCTTCAGCGTAGGAACGATGAGTAGCGAGAGGAGGATGCAGGCCATTCCGAGCGCGATGGTCACGAAGGGGCGTCGGAAGGTCCAGCGAAGGATATGGTCGTAGAATGACTGTACGCGGTCGGTGAAGCGCTTGCCCTGTTTCTTCTTGTCGGGAATGCCGATGATTTTGACGCAGAGGAAGGGGATGACTGCCACGGCAATGGCCAGCGAGACAATTAAGTTGATGGTAATGGTCCATGGAAAGTCGCCGATGGCATCGAGGAAAGCTCCACGGAAGGTCAGCAGGAAGGGAAAGAAGATGGCACAGATGCATAGCGTTGCTAGCGCCATAGGCATGAAATACTGATCGACAGAGTGAATGGCTGCCTGATGAGGCGTCTCGCCCTTGCCTACATACTCCAAGTAGCCGTCAATGACTACGATGCTGTTGTCCACAATCATACCCAGCACGACGATGAGAGCCGCCAACGTGATGATGTTGAGCGGGAAACCGGCGAACAGCATGAAAGCTACGCTGATGAAGGTGCTCAGAGGGATGGTGATGGCTGCAACGATGGCTGAGCGGAGAGGGAAAAGCACCATCATCACCAAGATGATGACCGCCATGGAGAGTAACAGGTCGCGCAGGAAATCATGGATGCTCATCCCCACGACTTTAGGCAAGTCTGCGATGCGAGTGATGGTGACATCGTCGGGCAACTCGTCGGAACGGAAATTGCTGATTACGCGGTCGACTTCCTTGCCATAGGCCATAATGTTGTTGCCTGTGTTCATCTCCAGTGACAAGAGCAGACAGGGATGCCCGTTCTGCAAGATGTAGCTGTTGCTTAGGTCGTATTCGCGTCGTACATCAGCAATATCGCGTATGCGAACAATCTTACCCGTTGAGGGGTCGGAGTAGATAATCTGTTCAGCAATCTCCTGCTCGCTGTTCTGAGTTGGTTCGATGTGGATGACCGTTTTCTGATGGTCGCCAATGAGTGAACCAGCCATCGCTGTGAGACCCTCAGCTTGCAGCGTACTCATGAGCGAAACTTGACCAATGCCGAAAGCTTCGAGGCGAGAACGATCGATGTAGAGCGAGATTTGCTCTTTCTGCTCGCCATATTGACGCACATTGGCCACCGAAGGGATTTGACGCAAGCGGTCGCTGAGACGGTCGCTGTAGTGCTGTAGTTCTCGGTAGTTGCGCTCTGAGCTCTCAATGGCAATAAGTAGTGCCGATGTGTTGCCGAAATCGTCGTTGGCGATGAGTGCCACGACACCTTTGGGCAGACTCTGCTTGTAGAGCGCTAGTCCATGCTTGATCTTACTCCAGACCTCGTCCTTGTTGTTGACGTCATCGTTCAGATGAACGAGCACCATGGCCATCCCATTCTGCGAGGTGGAAGTTGTTTTAGCACGCTTGACCTCGCCGTAGGTGAAGAGGAATCGCTCCAAAGGACGCGTCACTTGCTCCTCCACTTCTTCGCTGGTCGCGCCTGGGTAGACGGCAATGACAACGCCTTGACGTATGGTGAAAGGTGGAAATTCGTCCTTCGGCATCACGTACATCCCATAGATGCCGAGGGCAAAGAGGATGCCGACGATGAGGAGAGAGATCGGGTAGTGGACAAGGGGCCATGCCAGCCAGCTATTCTTCTTTTCCATAGCTTCAATACAGAACTTGGGTTCCTTTGTTCAAAACACAACTTTTGTTCCTTCGCTCAATTTCTGATACCCTTCGGTAACGATGCGCTGGCCTGATGTCAGGCCACTGAGGATCTCGACGCGATTGCCGGCCGTCTGTCCTATCTCAACAGGGGTCCGGTGTGAACTGTTGGCATTGTCGATGGTCCATACGAAGAGCGAGCCGTCAGCACGCCGTTGGATGGCCGTAAGGGGAAGGCTGATGAAAGGCGTGGCAGCAGACGAGGCTTGATTGTTGGCTGTAGAGGCATTGCCCAACTGCACCTTTGCGACCATGCCTGGCAGCAAAGACCTACCTCTATTATCTACGCGCACGCGAACATCGTAGGTGTGCGTGAGGGCATCGGCTTGCACGCCTTTCTCGATGCGTCCGCCTACGAAGGTGCCCCCTGTGGCTTCTACACTGATACGGCTGGGTGTCGAGGGCGTGATGCTTGCCATTTCGGTTTCGGGAACCGAGAATTTCACCTTAACGCTATTGATGTTCAGGATTGTCACAACGGCTTGCGAGGGCATAGCAGTCTCGCCTGCGTTGACATTCTTACGTCCGATGATACCGCTGACGGGAGCAACTAGACGGCAGTCGGCAAGATTTTTCTTGGCCACAGCCAGCTCTGAGCGAGCCTGAGTCACTTTGCTTTGAATCTCGACCCATTGTGCCTCTGTCAGCGACCCGCGCTCATGGAGCAATGAGTAACGCTGGAGGGCGTCTTCAGCTTGGGTGACACTTGCCTTTGCGCCTTCGAGGAGGTTGCGTGCCTGTGTGTCATCAATCTCAGCAATGAGTTGACCGCGTCCGACGGGTTGACCTTCAGAGACATAAACGCGGCGCACGGTACCCATGCCCGTGAAGCTGACAGCAGTGGCTTCGGCTTCCTCGACAACACCAACGTAGGTCTGTCCGTTCGACATCTGGGTCGAAGTAAGAATTTCTGTTTTCACTCGGGTCGGCGCTTTCTCCTTGACCTCCTGTTTCTGACTGCAACTCAGTAAAGCGAGCGCAGCAAAGAGGACGAATGCCTGTTTCGTATTCATATAGATGATGGTTTTAAGTCGATTTGCGGCTGCAAAGGTACGTAAAAAAGTAGAACGCCCAGCTATCTGCTGGGCGCTCTTTTTGTTCTCTTTTTCGCGAAGTTGTTAGGCTTCAGCCTCAGGTGCTTCCTCAGTAGGTTGCGTGGGGCGATCTTCGGCAGGCTTCTCTTCGGCCTTGGGTGCACGCATCTCCGTCTCGATGGCTTTGATTTTGCTGGAGAGGAGTTCTAATTCTTCATGCAGTTTCTCGACCTTGCGGTTCATCTCAGCGACCAATGAGTTGCCACTCTTGGACTTGGCATTGAGGAAGTTGAGGTTGTTCTCGTAAGTCTGGAATTCAGCCTTACGCTGTTCGTAGACGCGCATGAGGCGCTCGCGTTCGCGGCTAAGGGTGCTCTCGCCCTTGGCTACAGCTTGGCGCACGCTCTTTTGGAATCCTTCAAGGCGACGACGTGCTTGGCTGGCGCCGAACTGCTTGTAGAGTTCGTCGGCAACTGAGCGATACTCCTTGAAGAGGCGATCTTTGTCGCGGAAGGGCACATGTCCGATTTCGTTCCATTGAGCTTGCAGATCCTTGACTTTGTCAAGGGTAGCGTTTGCCGTGTCCTCTGCGAGTGCGCGCAACTGCTCGATGACACTCTTCTTTGCGGCGAGGTTTTCTTTCTCTTCGGCACGCTGACCGGCAGTGGCCTCGTTTTTTGCCTCGAAGAACTTGTCGCAAGCCGTCGTGAAGCGTTTCCAAAGTTGTTCGCTGTATTTACGAGGTACGGCGCCAATCGTCTTCCACTGTTTCTGGAGGTCGATGAGGCGGTCGGCAGTCTTGCGCCATTCGGTGCTGTCCTGCAGGGCTTCGGCCTCCTCTACGAGGTGACGCTTCTTGTCGAGGTTCTCGTTTTGTCCGTCCTTGATGGTCTTGTAGAATTCAGCTTTGGCAGTGAAGAAGTGGTCGCAAGCCGTGCGGAAGCGGTCGAAGATAACCGTGTTCTGCTTGTGGCTGGCATAGCCGATAGTCTTCCATTCCGCTTGTAAGGCGATGACTTCTTTGGTCTTCTCTTCCCATTGAGCGAAAGTGGTGATCTCGTCCAACTTGATGTCCTCGACCTTCTCGCAGAGGGCAGTCTTCTTCTGCAGGTTCTCTTCCTCGCGAGCCTTGATGCTCTCGAAGTGCTCTTGGTGGCGCTTGTTGATGACAGTGCTGGCCGCTTTGAAGCGTTCCCAGATTTGGTCGCGCAAGTCCTTGGCTACAGGGCCAATCTCCTTGTACTCGGCATGGAGGCCTTGCAATTTATTGAATGCTAAGATGACATCCTCTTCATCGGCCAACTTCTCGGCCAACTCGATGAGGTGTTCCTTGGCGCTTAGGTTTTTCTTAAAATCATATTCGCGAGCTTCGATGTTCAGCTTCAGCAGATCATAGAACTGTTCAACGTGGTGCTGATAGTTTTTCCAGATCTCAGTAGCTTTCTCAGCGGGAACTGCGCCCAACTCTTTCCATTGAGCTTGCAGACTCTTGAATTCATCGAAGTGCTGGCTGACCTCTTCGGGTGTCGTGGCCATCTCCTTGATGCGGTCGATGATGGCTTGCTTCTTTTCGAGGTTCTCAGCTTTTTGACGTTCAACGGATTCTGCAATCTCAGCGCGACGTTGGCGGATAGAAGCCATGATAGCTTTGAAATTCTCCTCTGCTCCGTCTACTTCGGCTCGCCAATCTTCGGGGTCGTGTCCTTCCTCGATGAAAGCGTTGCGAGCAGCCATCTGAGCTGCTTTGTGCAGTTTGTAGAAAACCTGCTTGAGCAAATCGAGCTCATTCTTGTCGCCGCCATTGTTCTCGTCTTGAATTTCTCTGAGGCGGTCGACTACCTGCTCCTTCGTCTCATAGACAGGGTGTGAAGGCTCCTCTGCAGGTTCTTCCTCTGCAGGTGCAGATTCTTCAGCCACAGGCTCCTCAGCAGGAGTTTCCTCTGCTGGTGCCGGCTCTTCTGCCACAGGCTCTTCTGCCACAGGCTCCTCGGCAGGAGCTTCCTCTGCGGGCGCGGGTTCTTCAGCCACAGGCTCCTCGGCAGGTGCTTCCTCTGTGGGCGCGGGTTCTTCTACTACGGGTGCCTCCTCAATGGCGGCTTCCTCGATGGTTGTCTCTTGAGTCTCAACGTTCTGCGTCGCTTCTTGGGGCGCAGACTCCACTTGCGTTTCCACAGCAGCGACCTCTGACTCGGGCGTAGGCTGCAGCTTCTCGGTTTCGTTCATTTTGCTTACGATTTAGGTAGCTAAAAATAGATGAATTAATGCCTAATGGCCTGCAAATAAAAGCAAAATAATTCGAACTGCCAAAAGAAAAGTCAAAAATTGACGGATTGAAACATTAAAAGCCTCTTTTTTAATACTTTCAAGTTCAAAAGTAGTTATTAACTCTTAATGTTTCAATCCGTAAATGCTTCGTTTCTCAAGCAGAAAGGCAATCGTTCAAATCCACGACTTCCGTCGGGCGTACCACCAGAAGATAACGGTCAGTACAATCGAGAACACCAGTGCAAAGGGGAAGCCCAAAGGATGTGTTTCCATCCCATTGATCAGGTTCATGCCGAAGAAACTGGCTACTAACGTCGGTACCATCAGGAACATGGAAACGAGAGTCAGCGTCTTCATGACCGTCGACATGTTGTTGTTGATGATATTGGCGTAG
>CADCOX010000293.1 GCA_902803195.1 uncultured Bacteroidales bacterium | reverse complement strand
CTGGGGCGTTGAGTTCCGTTGAATGTCCGTATGTGCGCATTGCCGACCAGCCCCGCTTCTCGTATCGCGGCGTGCTGCTGGACTGCGGACGTCATTTCTTTACCGTAGAGTTCATCAAGCAGTTCCTGGATGCTATGGCGCTACACGGCTGCAACCAGTTCCACTGGCATCTGACCGAGGATCAGGGATGGCGCTTCGAGGTGAAGGCATTCCCCGATTTGGCACAGAAAGGCAGCATTCGCGAGAAGACGGTCATCGGTCCAGGTAATATGCGCATCTACGATAACATCCCATACGGTGGCTTCTACACACAAGACGACTGCCGCGAAGTGGTTCGCTATGCTGCAGAACGTTATATTAATGTAGTCCCCGAAATAGATATGCCTGGTCACATGCAGAGCGCCCTGCACGCGTTTCCCAACTTGGGCTGCACGGGCGGTCCCTATCCGGTTGCTCCCCATTGGGGTGTGATGCGCGAAGTGCTCTGCGGTGGTAATCCTGAGACGCTCGACTTCCTGAAAACCGTCTTTGGCGAGCTCTGCGACATCTTTCCCTCTCCATTCATCCACATCGGCGGTGATGAGTGCCCAAAAGAACGTTGGCAAAAGTGCGAGAAGTGCCAAGCGAAGATCAAGGAATTGGGGCTAACGAGCGACCCGAAGGATACCGGAGCGGGAGGCAGAGGAAGTCAGGATGGTCGCAGTGCAGAGAATAAGCTGCAGACCTACATCAACCATGAGATCGAGCAGTTCCTCGCCTCACGCGGTCGCAGCCTCATTGGTTGGGACGAGATTCTGTCCGGCGGACTCACCGAGAATGCCATCGTCATGTCGTGGCGCGGCACCAAGGGCGGTATCCAGGCGGCCAAGCAGAAGCACCGCGTCATCATGAGCCCCAACGTCTTTGCCTACATCGACCATCCCCAGCTCAAGGACTACTCCAAGCAACCCCAAACCACCGATAGCTATCAGGTTTCCTGCAGCAAGATACACTCCTTCGAGCCCGTTATTCCCGAGGAACTGACCGACGAGGAACAAGACTACATCCTCGGAGTACAAGCCAACTTGTGGACTGAACATGTCGCCTTCCCCGAACACGCTTTCTATCAGTTGTTGCCACGTCTGGCCTCAATGAGTGAAGTGCAGTGGTGTCGTCCCGACCAAAAGAATTTCGACAGCTGGAAAGCTCGCCTGCCGCGGTTGGAGAATCTTTACGACAAGCTCGGTTTTGTCTATTGCCACCAAGTCGAGTAGTGAGGCGGATAATAACAACATGATTGTATGACTTTTTATTTATAAACCGTTATGAAACGCATTTTATCTATCATTGTTATGCTCGGAACAATTGTGAGCATGTTTGCACAGCCCGCTCAGGACTGGGCCAACTTCGGTCGTTATCAGAAACAGAATGCCGAAGTGAAGCAACTGCCTCAAGACCAACGCAAGGTGGTCTTCATCGGCAATAGCATCACAGACAACTGGGCTTCGCGCCGCCCACAGTTCTTCAAGGACAATGGCTACGTAGGCCGCGGTATCAGCGGGCAAACCACCTACCAGATGGTGCTCCGCTTCTACGAAGACGTCGTCAACCTCCACCCAAAGGCCGTCGTCATCAATGGCGGGACCAACGACATCGCCCTCAACAATCATCCTTACGTCGAGGATCGCACCTTCCAGAACATCTGCACAATGGCCCAGATGGCCAAGCAGAACAAGATCAAGGTCATCCTCACTTCCGTCACCCCTTGCAAGTCTTATGGATGGCGGCCTGAAGTGACCGACGCCATCGAGAAGATTAGAAGCCTCAATGCCCGCATCAAGGAATATGCCAAGAAGAACAAGTTCCTTTACGTCGATTACTACGCAGCAATGGTCGATGTCGACGAGAATGGCCAACCGACAGGTGTCATGCGTCCCGGCATCTCCGACAAGAGGAGCGACGGCACGGACGAAGGCTGTCATCCCAACATAGCCGGCTACCAAATCATGGAGCCCCTCGTACAGGCCGCTATCCACAAGGTTGTGAAGAAATAAGCCTTCACGCATCTATCAATCACTAATCATTATAAAATCATTAAGTATGAAACGTTTATTCTCATCACTCATCCTAATGGCGGCCGCGCTCATAGGCGCTGCCCCATTGGCCCTGGCTGCATCGCTGCCCGCCGACGACGATGCTTCCGGCCTCGTCTGGAAGAAAGGCGACGCTCTGCTGACCGAGGGCTCGCAGATCACGTCCAACAACACCGAGAACGGCTTCCCGCCCAGCAACCTGCTTCTGCCCGAGAGCGACGGCGTAGGCACTGGACAGTACATCTGGCACTCCTCATGGAGCAATCCCGGTCCTCTGCCTGCTGGCACCGACACCTATCTGCAGGTTCACTTCCGTGAGGCCGAGCAGCACATCTACTTCTCGATGGTCGGCTCCAATTGGAATTCCACCTACGACACGCCCACCGACGTCATCATTCAGGGCGCCAACCTACCCGACGGCGAGTGGAAGGACCTCGTCCATCTGACCGAGATGCAGAACGACTTCACAACGTTCCGTCCCGATCACTACACTTCCGAGCATATCGACCTCGGCGCGGCCTACACCGACCTGCGCTTTGTCGTCAAGAACACGATGACCCTCAGCAGCGGGCGCAAGGACGCTAACGGCAATCCATTCGTCTCGCTCGGCCGCTTCCAGGTCTACAAGGCCTATCTGGGCGAGCCCGATCCCGTCGGTCCCAGTTGGAAAAAGGACGAGGCGCTCATCAAGGAAGCCTCTCAAATCACAGCCAACAGTTCACAAAACGGTTTCCCGACCGACAACCTGCTACGTCCCGAGAGCGACGGCGTTGGCACTAACGAGTACATTTGGCATACGGCTTGGAGCGATCCCGCACCGCTGCCGGCTCACACCGACCCCTACCTGCAAGTGCACTTCAACCAGCCCGAGACCGATATCATCTTCACTATGCTTGGTACCACTTGGGGTAGCGCTTGCGACACCCCGACGGACGTCATCATCCAAGGCGCCAACCTGCCCGACGGCGAGTGGACGGAGATTATTCATCTCGAGAACATGCAGGTCGACTTCACCAACTTCTCGCCCGACCGCTATGAGTCGCCTCATATTGACCTCGGAGCGGCTTACACCGACCTTCGCTTTGTCGTCAAGAAGACCATCAATGCCAACAAGAGCGACCGCTATGATGCCAACGGCAACCCGTTCGTAGCCCTCGGCCGCTTCCAGGTCTATCGTGCTGTCGAAGGTGAGGAAGACCCCGTCGACCCGAAGGATAACATCAACCTCCTGTTCATCGGCAATAGCATCACCGCTGGCGCTACGCTCAGCAGCGCTTCCTCGCAGGCACCGCCTATCATCGCCCGTGCCTTAGTCGAGCAGGCCACCGGCATCACCACCAACGTCTACAACGGAGGCCACTCCGGCATCACTACGCTGGGCTTCCTGCCCGGACGCGACGACTTCACCCGCGTGATGGCTGCCGCCAAAGCCTACAAGAAGAACAATGGCGGCCTCATCTACTTCTCCATCATGCTGGGCACCAACGACAGCGCCATCACTGGAACGGAGGGAGCTCCCGTCTCCACCGACACCTACGGCGCCAACATCCGCAAGATCATCAATGCCCTCATCGCAGGCGTGCCCGACTGCAAGATCATCCTCAACTATCCTATCTGGTACAGCCCCAACACCCACAACGGAGCCCGCTACCTCGAGGAAGGCATGAACCGCCTCCACAGCTACTATCCTATCCTCGACGCGATTGTATGCGAGTACGAGCAGGTCTATGCCGGCAACCGCGATGTCTGGGAGTTCTTCGAGGACAACAAAGCCCTGTTCACGGCCGAGAACGGCAACTCGGGGACGTTCTTCCTCCATCCCAATGCGCTCGGCGCTACGCGTCTGGCCGAAATCTGGGCTCGCAGCATCCTCGAAGTGGCCAAGGCCGACGGCGTTGAGATCAAGAACCCGCTCACCGAATGGCCTCTCTTCCGACCCAGCAACACGAAGAAGTACACCTTCAAGACCTCACGCGGCGACTACGGAACCAAGGACGGCTATCTCACGAACACCGTCACCTCTGCTGCAGCAGGCCCCAAGGGTGAGTTCGCTTTCATCACGCGCGACGACAAGCTCTACCTCTACAGCGTCGCCGACCACAAGTTCGTCTATCGCGACCCCATCCCCTATCGCGACGATTGGAGTAACTGCCCACTCTCCGCTACGATAGTCGACCCCATCAAGGTCAACTACACGGGCGCCAATGCCACCTATCCCTACTACCTCACCTCCAATGGCTACGTCTTCAACACCGCTTCCAGCACCGCCAAAGGCGTCGTCCTCAACACCTGGACCAACTGCGATGGCGGCAACCAGACGGCTATCATCGAGGCTGGCGACTTCGACCCCACTGAAGCGCTCGCCCTGCTCGATGACTACTTCAGCAACATACTCGAAGTGCGCTTCCGCATCCTCGACACCGAAGGTCGACTGCTCGACGAGGTGACGGCCACAGGACAGGCTGGCGACAAGGTTACCGTCGTTCCCGACAACATGCCGCGCCGCGCTTATACGCTCTACAGCGTCAAGCAGCCCGTCACGCTCGAGAAAGGCAAGGACAACGTCGTCGATGTCGAAGCCTCTTTTCAGATGCCTTTCACCACTTCGCCCGACATCGCCAACGCCCACTGGTATAATCTCGCGCTACGCGAAGGGGCCGACATCGTCACCGCTGCCAATGACTACGCCTGCAATCTCGCCGCCACCACCGACGAACTCCTCTCGCCCGAGTATCAATGGGCTTTCCAGGGCAACCCCTACGAAGGTATCGTCGTCTACAACCGCTCTGACGTCACCAAGACACTCGGCCATAGCGGCGACCGCGCCATCCTCATCGACGAGGTCTATCGCTGGAACATCTACGAGAACGCCAAGGGCTTCCTCCTCGGCGACGACGAGAGCACCCTCATCAACGAATATGGCGGAGCGGGCGGCAAACTCGGCTTCTGGCATAATCTCAGCGACGTAGGAAGCATCTTCACCGTCGACGAACCCGGGCAGCAGACCGTCGAGGCCGTGCGCCTCTCCACAGGAGCGTCCATCAAGATCTACAAGGCCGACGACGACAAAGCTAACGGACGTGCCGTCCTCGTCATCCCCGGCGGTGGCTATGCCTATATTGCCGGCAGCAGCGAGGGCTCCGACTGGGCGCCTATGCTGAACGAGCTGGGCTACACCGTGGCCGTGCTGACCTATACCACGCCTCCCACGGCTCCCGACGGCCCCCTCAGTGAGGCACGCGAGGCAATGCAAGTGCTGCGTCAGAACCCTGAGCGCTATCACACCGCCACTGGGCAGATTGGTGTAATGGGCTTCTCCGCTGGTGGACACCTCGCCTCGACAGTAGCCACCCACACCGAAGGCGACGAGCGTCCCGTCTTCCAGGTCCTCTTCTATCCCGTCATCACGATGAACGCCAGCAGTACGCATGCCGGCTCCCGCGAGAACCTGCTGGGCAAGAACCCCTCAAGCGCTCTTGTCAAGCTCTACAGCAATGAGACACAAGTGACCGCCGACACGCCTCCCGCTTACCTCTGCTGGGCTGACAACGACGGTACAGTACCCACCATCAACAGTACGTCCTATGCTACAGCGCTGCGTAAGGCGGGCGTAGAGGTTCATACGAAGCACTTCGCCACAGGTGGTCACGGCTTTGGTTTCAAGACAGACTATCAGTACCACAACCAAATCGTCAGCGACCTCACCGCCTGGCTCATCGGCATCGGCGAAAAACTCACCGCCATCAGCGCTCCTGCAGCCAACGCCGACCCTCGCAATGAGGTTTACTACAACCTCGCAGGTCAACGCGTCGGCCAGCCGCGGCACGGCCTCTTCGTCAGCAGCGGGCATAAGAAGTTAATCAAATAACGCCTTTATTCCATTAGTTTATAACATTTTAACCACAGAAGCACAGAGGCACAGAGAAGCATATCTTTGTGTCTCTGTGTCTTTGTATACTATGTTTAGCCCTTGTTGTTTGGCCCGCAGGTGACCCACAAAAACCCACTTTAACCCATAAAATATGTTATAGAGCATACATTCTTTGATTCTCGTCAATAAAATAAGCCAAAAACATGCTATTAAGCATAAATATTGCTCCCATTAACCAGAAAGTCCGTACCTTTGCACCGTCAAAAGAAACACACAGGATAATAAAGAAGGGCCAAGCGAGGCCCAAACCGTGAAAACTTAACAGGATAACATTAACTAAAAAGAAAGGTAAAAGGATTATGACAACAGTAACAACAACCATTGCTTTCGCAATTGTAGCAATTGCAGCAATCGTCAGTAACGCATCCGTCTTTAGCAGTCGTCTCGACTAATACT
>CADCOX010000292.1 GCA_902803195.1 uncultured Bacteroidales bacterium | reverse complement strand
CGATTCCATGCGCTACTATCCGAACTATCTGTTCGGTGACATAGATATTCAAGGCATCTACGAGACGGAAAAGGCTCTTTTCGGCATCAGCGATGGTGCGGCCCGACTGACGCCAAACGAATGGTGTACCCTCCATGCCACGGCCGCGGCCGATTTCTTGGCCGGAGTGTTCTATTTGTGCTGGGTTCCGTTGCCCGTGGCTTTCGGCTTCTACCTGTTCTTCAGCGGCCGCCGCGACCTGGCTTTCCGCTTTGCTGCGGGTTTTCTGTTTGTCAACCTCATCGGTTTCATCGGTTACTACATCCATCCTGCTGCCCCACCTTGGTACGTACAGAAGTTCGGCTTCGAACCGCTCTTCGACACCGGCGGCGACACTGCAGGACTCGGCCGCTTCGATGCGCTCGTGGGCTATCCTGTCTTCGGGAGCATCTACGTCAACAACTCTAACGTTTTCGCTGCCGTACCATCCCTGCACGCAGCCTACTGCCCCATCGCCTGTTTCTACGCCCTTCGTACGCATCAACTGCCCGTGTGGTCGGCGGTGCTGGCTATCGTCAGCCTCGGCATCTGGTGGACTGCGGTCTACAGCGGGCACCACTATACCATCGACGTACTCTTGGGCATCCTCACCACCATCATCGGGCTCGCCCTCTACGAGAGATGGCTGACGCGCACGCAGTGGTGGCAACGTTTCTCAACGTGGTATGCACGTTTCTACCGCTAATAAAGTGACAGATACACTCCTCATTCCGAACTTTCGGACAACAATAGAGCCTTTTTGATTATAGGGAAAAAGCTTTTTGTTGATTTTATTTAAAAAAAGATGTCTTAATCATATTAAATGTGTACCTTTGCAAACGAATAAACAAACGAAATCATAAATACTACACAATGAATCAAACAAACGTGAAGCCCGCTGAAGGTAAGTTGGGCATTCTTGTTGTCGGCAACGGTGCTGTCGCCACAACATTCATGACAGGTGTTCTCATGACTCGCAAAGGACTGGCTAAGCCTGTCGGTTCCATGACTCAGTACGACAAGATCCGCATCGGACGCGGTGCCGACAAGAAGTACCTCCACTACAACGAGATTGTTCCTCTGGCCAAACTCGACGACATCGTCTTCGGTTGCTGGGATGTCTATCCCCAGAACGCTTACCAAAGCGCCATGTATGCCGAGGTCCTGAAAGAGAAGGACATCGAGCCCGTACGTGCCGAGTTGGAGCAGATTGTTCCCATGAAGGCTGCTTTCGACAAGAACTACGCCAAGCGCCTTGATGGTGACAACGTGAAGGCTGGCCTTACCCGTTGGGAGATGGTCGAAGCGCTGCGCGAAGACATCCGTAACTTCAAGGCCGAGAAGGGCTGCGACCGCATTGTTGTCCTTTGGGCTGCCTCCACTGAGATCTATGTTCCTGTCGACGAGAAGGTTCATTATCACCTCGCTGACCTCGAGGCTGCTATGAAGGCTGACGACCGCGAGCACATCGCTCCTTCCATGTGCTATGCTTATGCCGCTCTCGTCGAAGGTGCTCCTTTCATCATGGGCGCTCCTAACACGACTGTCGACTTCCCCGCTATGTGGGAGCTTGCCGAGAAGACTAAGATGCCTATTGCCGGCAAGGACTTCAAGACAGGTCAGACTCTCGTCAAGAGTGGTTTCGCACCCATCATTGGCACGCGCTGCCTCGGACTGAGCGGCTGGTTCTCCACCAACATCCTCGGTAACCGCGACGGCCTCGTGCTCGACGAGCCCGCTAACTTCCGCACAAAGGAAGTGTCTAAGCTCTCCACCCTTGAGACCATCCTCAAGCCCGATGTGCAGCCCGACCTCTACGGCCATGGCAACGACGAGGACACGCAGTACTACCACAAGGTTCGTATCAACTACTATCCTCCCCGCAACGACAACAAGGAAGGTTGGGACAACATCGACATCTTCGGTTGGATGGGCTATCCCATGCAGATCAAGATCAACTTCCTCTGCCGCGATAGCATCCTCGCTGCTCCTCTCTGCCTCGACCTCTGCCTGCTCAGCGACCTCGCTGCACGCGCCGGCCGTTATGGAACACAACGCTTCCTCTCCTTCTTCCTCAAGAGCCCGATGCATGACTACACCCAGGGCGAAGAGGCCGTCAACCACCTCTATCAGCAGTACACGATGCTGAAGAATGCTCTCCGCGAGATGGGTGGCTACGAAGCCGACGAGGAGATTGACTAACGGAAACGCTTACGAAAACCAAGCGGGCTGCCTGCACTTGCAGGTGGCCCGCTTTTTTAATGGCTAATGATGAGTGATGCGCTCGACTTGCTCGCCTGACCCTTCTAGATTGATGAATGACGATTGACGAATGATGAATGACGAATGATGAATGACGAATAAAGATTACCTTCAGGACTTAAAGGTAACTTGTATTTTTCAATTTTCACTTTTCATTTTTCACTTTTCATTTTTCACTAAATTGTATTCGTCACTCCTCATTCTTCCCGTCGCTCTCGTTCCCGTTAACAAAGTCGCGGGGTGATACGCCGAAATGCTTACGGAAGATGGTCGAGAAGTAACCGAGGTTGGAGAAACCCACGGTATAAGCCACCTGAGTCACATTGAGTTTCTGCTCACGCAACAGACGGGCGGCCTGCTCCAAGCGGATGTTACGGATGAACTCCGTGACGGAAAGGCCCGTCATCTCCTTCATCTTGCGGTGGAGGTGCGCACGACTGATAGCCGCCTCAGAGCATAGCTGTTCCACGCTGAATTCGCTGTCGCCCAAGTGGCGGTTCACGCTCTGCACGACGCGCTCCATCAGCGCCTCGTCGTTGCCCTTCACCTCCGGCACGTCCATGCGGTCGGCCATCGTGGCACTATTACCATAGACGCTGTGCTGGCGCTTGCGGCTCTGCACGAAGCTGCCCACGGCACGCTTCAGTTCGTCCAACGTCAGCGGTGCGTCCTGCGTGTTGATCGTACCCATAAGGAAGCGCAACTTCTCCTCGTCCATCTGATGACGTAGGTTGCGCCTATAAGCCACACCTGCAGCCACAGCAGCGCCCACCAACAGCAAGGCATAAATGATGAAAGCCAACCCACTGCGCCACCATGGAGGTCTCACCTCAATGACATAAGTTTCCACGGGCGTGTACGATCCGCTTTTAAGCGCCCTCACCTCCAGATGATAAGTGCCTGGCGCCAAATGGTTGAAAGCAATGGTGTTCTCGCCTTTCTGCGTCTGCTGCCAACGGCGCTCCCCAT
>CADCOX010000291.1 GCA_902803195.1 uncultured Bacteroidales bacterium | reverse complement strand
TTCGTGAAGTGACCAATAAAAATGAGAAAATAATGCATCTGAGATGGAAAAAGGGATAGAGGATGAGAATAGAAAACCCTCACCATCCACGAAATTTACGAAACACTTTGTTTCGCCAAAAATGCTATCCTCTACCCTACTCTTCCATGCGACTGATGCGACGTGTCTCGGTGCGGGCTTCCTTCCACCGAGGGAAGAAGCGATCCATGAGGGCATAGAAGTCGGCGCCATGGTTAGGGACGAGGAGGTGGGCCAATTCGTGGACAACGATGTGTTCTATGCACCACGCGGGTAATAGTAAGAGATAAAGACTCAGGCAGATGGCACGACGATCGGTGTAGCAACAGCCCCACCGCGAAATGTTGGCTCGATAGTAGATTGTGGCGGGCTCTACGCCCATGAGAGGTGCGTAGTGGTCGATGAGAGGACGGACGATGGCGTCGAGGCGTGCACGGGCATCGGCCCATTGTGCGCGTGTCTGCAGGGGCAGCTGCGCATAGAAAGCCTTGCGCGTCTGCTGTCGCTCGGCGGTTTTCTTCTGTGCCTGTTCAATCCACTCGCGATGGCGCTCGAGAAACTCACCGACCTCGTCGTTCGTCGTGCGATAGGGCACGGAGACGCGCACGTCACCATTCTTGGCAATGCGTATGGAAAGACGTGAGGTGCGACGACGGGTGACTACCAACATGGTGGGAGGGGTTTGGCAAGTGGCGAAAACAAACCAATGGAGGCTGACGGGCGCTGAAAGAGGAAAGTCCGCCAAAGGTATTGGGAGTTAGGTATATAGGGGGCTCAAAGGTACAAGAGGGCGAAGGTCTTCTTGCGCCGTAGGTAAAAGGCAGCGAGGAGGCTGCCGGGATACTGCTCGGGGATAGGATCGACGCGTGTGGCGACGAGGTTAGCTGCGCGGTCGGCGGCGAAATCAGCTTTCATCCGGCGGAAGGCACGGCGCCCCTGCCACACAGCTCGGAAGCTGCGGCCCTCGCCTTTCATGAGAAAGACGAACGACGCGAAGGCATCGAGCCAGAAGCGCACGAACAGGACGCGCCGCAACCGCGAGGCAGGCAGGTTCTTGTAGAGCAGGAGGAGGTTGTTGCGGAAATTGAGGAACGTCTTGCGGGGATTCTCCTTAGGGAGCGTGCCGCCACCGACATGATAGACCACGGACTGAGGCACACAGACGATGCGATGGCCACGTGCACGAAGGCGCCAGCAAAGGTCAATCTCCTCCTGATGGGCAAAAAATCGACCATCAAGTCCACCTACCTGCCAATAAACTTCGGCTCGGATGAGCAAGGCAGCCCCGGTTGCCCAAAAGATATCTGCCACGGAATCGTACTGACCACGGTCCTCCTCCACTACATCGAAGATGCGTCCGCGACAGAAGGGATAGCCCAAACTGTCGACATAACCGCCTGCGGCACCGGCGTACTCGAAATGGGTGGGGGTGTGCTCGGCACGTATCTTAGGCTGACAGGCAGCGACGTCGGGGTGATCGTTCATATAGGCGAGAAGGGGCTGCAGCCACCCCTCGGGCGTCTGGACATCGGAGTTGAGCAAGAGAAAGTAGTCATAGGACTCGCCAACGGCGCGAAGGGCTTGCCTATAGCCTTCGGCAAAGCCGTAGTTGCGGTCGAGGACGATGACGCGGACGTGAGGAAAGTCGGAGTCAAGGAGGGCGAGCGAATCGTCGGTGGAGCCGTTGTCGGCTACGATGACATCAGCCTGGTCGGCAGGGGTGTTGGCGAGGACGGAGGGCAGGAAGCGACGGAGCATCTGAGCGCCGTTCCAATTGAGGATAACGATGGCTGTTTTCATTCTGCAATCAGCGCCGAGCCGTCGGCGTTCCATTGAGTGAGACGAAGGGGAAGGAGGTGGTTGTCGAGGCCACGCCCTCGATGTTCAATCTTGATATAGTTGTCGGTGAATCCGTTGTAGAGACCTGAGATACGCGAATGCTCAAGGAGCACGGGACGCGTGGTGCCGAGGAAGCGCTCGTAGAAGGCATGGAGCTTGCGCTCGCTGATGGCGAGGAGTCGCTGGCTGCGCTCGTGTTTCTGCTCGGGTCGGACGACATGAGGGATGCGGAGGGCTGCCGTGCCGGGGCGCTCGCTATAGCTGAACACATGGAGTTGGGAGACGGGTAGACTCTCGATGAACCGCTCAGCTTGATCGAAGAGCTCAGGCGTCTCGCCGCGGGTGCCGACAATGACATCAACGCCAATGAAAGCATCGGGCATCAGTTCACGTACGCGCGCGATCTTATTATAGAATAGAGCGGTGTCGTAGCGGCGATGCATCAGGCGAAGGACCTCGTCGGAGCCCGACTGCAAGGGGATATGGAAATGGGGCATGAAAGCGCGCGACTGTGCACAGAACTGCAGGACTTCGTCG
>CADCOX010000290.1 GCA_902803195.1 uncultured Bacteroidales bacterium | reverse complement strand
CTTGACTCACTCTCTCACGCCTACGTTGAGACCCATTACGATCAGGATTACTCTTACCATTACCATCCACGCTTCTCCTACAATAATAATGTCACCCTCGTCTCAGGCGGCAACTGGCCCGATAAACAGCCCGTAGACACGGACTATTATCTATGCACTTATATGGACGATGACGGCTTCTATTTCCTCTCTGTCACTACTGAAGGCGAAATCTGGATGCCCCGCGATTATCCTAAGCTCAAGAGCTGGATCAACGGCCAGCGCGTCTATCGCAAGTGATGGATTCAGCAAGTTAAATACCTTTAAATATCGCGTATTATGGCTGCAAACACTTAACTTTGCAGCCATAATTCTATATGATGTAACACTCAACTTGTCAACTCATGAAAGAGATTTATTTAGCCGGTGGCTGCTTCTGGGGCACCGAGCATTTCTTCAAGCAGATAAAAGGCGTCGTGGAGACCGAAGTAGGCTTTGCCAATGGTCACACCGACAGCCCTACTTATAAAGAGGTATATACCGACACGACGGGTTATGCCGAGACCGTCCGCATCTGCTACGACGAACATGTGGCCGATTTGGAGTTCCTGTTGAATATGTTCTTCAAGGCCATAGAGCCTACGAGCCTCAACCGTCAAGGACATGACGAGGGTACGCGCTATCGCACGGGCGTCTACTACACAAGCGACGACGACCTGCCTACCATCCGTCGTGTGTTTGCTGAGCAACAAGCTTTGTACGACGAACCTATCGTCGTAGAGGTCGAGCCTCTCCGCAATTTCTATCCCGCCGAGGACTATCATCAGGACTATCTCGACAAGAACCCCGACGGCTACTGCCATCTGCCCCTTGAGTTGTTTGCTTACGCGCGAAAGGCTTCTCACGAACACATGAAATGATGAATCTGTTCGCCCTCTTGAATCCCTCGAACCGCCGATGCTCCTCTTGGCGGCTGTTGCTTTTATTTTTCACTTTTCATTTTTCACTTTTCACTCCTCTCGCCGCCACTACCCACTGGCGCATTGAAGCTGAGTCGCCGCAGACACGCATCCTGCAGCGAGGCGATACGCTCGACATCACTTCGCCCCAAGGTCTTTCGCTCTGGTGGGATCAACCTCTGACGACTCCATGTACTATCCAATACCGAGCCTGCGTCGTCGTCGATGGTGGCCCTTGCGACCGGCTCTCCGACCTCAACTGCTTCTGGATGGCGAGTGAGCCTTTTGCGGGACTGTCTAAGCGTGGCGGCCGCTTCGCCGAGAGTTACCGCTTGAAATGCTACTACCTGGGCTACGGCGGCAACCATAACACTACAACCCGTTTCCGTCGGTACATCGCCGACACGCTCGCCATCAACGACCCAGCCCATCGTCCGCCCGTACTCGTGGAGTACACCGACAGCGCCCACCTCCTGCGTCCTAATCATTGGTACGCTGTCCGCATCGAGTGCAGAGCCGACGGGCTCACCCGCTACTTTATCGACGACGAGCTCCTTGTCGACTACCTCGATCCTGCTCCTCTCACCCGTGGTTGGTTTGCCTTCCGTACTACCTGGAGCCACACCCGCCTCACCGCATTCCGCGTGACAACAGAACAACAATAAAACCCCATGAGCGCCCAGCGATTTCGTCGTTGGGACCTCTCGATAACCTCTTATTTCCCTCCCTCCATGAAGAAAGCAATCATCGTAGGTGCCAGTTCGGGCATAGGACAAGAAGTGGCCAAGCTCCTGTTGGCCGAAGGCTGGACGCTCGGCGTGGCAGCCCGTCGCGAAGATAAGCTATTAGAACTACAGGCGTTGGCTCCCGACCGTGTGGAGGTCATGACTATTGATGTCACGCAGCCCGATGCCGACGAGCGTCTGCTCAACCTCATCGATTGCCTTGGCGGCATCGATCTCTACTTCCACGCTTCGGGTATCGGGCGGCAGAACCGCACCTTAGATGCTGACATCGAGTTGCGCACGGCAGAGACGAATGCCCTCGGCTTCATGCGGATGATAGGGGCAGCGTATCGGTATTTTGCAGCCTCCTCACGTGGGGGACGGGAGGAAGCCATGATTGCCGCCATCAGCTCCATCGCTTGTACCAAAGGCCTCGGACCTGCACCTGCCTACTCGGCAACCAAAGCCCTCCAAGCCAACTATCTCGAAGCCTTGGAGCAGCAGGCACGCCAGCGCCATCTGCCCATCCACATCCTTGACATTCGTCCCGGCTTCGTCGATACCGCCCTCTTGAACGACAACTTCCCCTACCCGATGCTCATGCATTCCGAAGTCGTCGCTCGCGACATCGTGCGTTCTATCAACAAACGACGCCACGTCCGCATCATCGATTGGCGCTATCGCTGCCTCACGTTCTTCTGGCGTCTGATACCTCGTTGGGCGTGGCGACGATTCAAACTTTAAACCCGACTGACTATGAAACAACGACTGGAATCATTGGATGCCCTGCGAGGCTTTGATTTGTTCTGCCTTGTGGTGCTCGCCGATCTCATGGAGAAACTGTCGGAGGCGGTGGACCGCCCCTGGATGTCGACTATAATGACGTGCTTCACACATAAGACGTGGGAAGGCTTCTCGTCGTGGGACTTGGTGATGCCCTTGTTTATGTTCATGGCAGGTGTTGCCATCCCGTACTCCCTGGGCAAATATAAAGTGAATCCGGTACATGAGGGAGAGGGTGATGGTACGTCCGCGCGTGCCGACCGCAAGCACTTGTACTGGCGACTGGGCAAGCGTGTTGTGCTGCTATGGATCTTCGGTATGATGGTGCAAGGCAACTTGCTGGCCCTCGACCCCCATCGCATCTATCTCTTCACCAATACGCTGCAGGCCATCGCCGTTGGTTATTTGTTCAGCGCGCTCATCTATCTTCACTCAGGTTGGAAGGTGCAGATAGCTATTGGCATAGGCCTGCTGTTGGCGTTCTGGGCGGCGATGGAATGGATCACGTTCAACGGCTTTGGTGGTGGCGATTATACGCCTCATGGCAATCTGGCCGAAGGCATCGATAGTGTCGTGCTCGGGCGTTTCCGTGATACGGCTCAGGTGGTCGATGGTCAGGTCGTCGTGAGTGAGTGGTACACGTACACGTGGATTCTGAGCAGCTTGAACTTCGTCGTGACCGTGCTCTCGGGCGTGCTGGCGGGTGAGGCCTTGAAGAGCTCGATGCCTTCGGGACGTAAAGTGCTGCTATTGTCGGTTGCCGGCATCGTAATGGTGGCCTCAGGCTGGACGTGGGACCTCGTGCATCCGGTCATCAAGCACATCTGGACCAGCTCCATGGTCCTGGTCAGTAGTGGCTACTGCCTGCTGCTCATGGCGTTGTTTTACTGGTGGATTGACTGCCGAGGACACCGTCGGGGACTGACTTTCCTCAAGGTCTTTGGCATGAACAGCATCACGGCTTACGTAGTGAGCCATGTCGTCCGCTTCACGAGCGTCAGCAGGTCGCTCTTGTTCGGTCTGGAGCAATACGTAGGTGACTACTATGGTTTTGTCATTCAGCTAGGCAACGCCACCATCCTCTTCGTCATCCTTTACATCATGTATCGGAACAGGATATTCTTACGCGTGTAAGCTTGGAAAGCCCCTCCACGTTCACCCCGAGTAGGCCTCTATCTTCCCAGGAGCTGTTCGCCGTGGGTCTTCGTCTTGATCTGCTTGCCCGCAATGATGTCCTCGATGATACCTTCTTCATTGATGATGAAGGTGGTACGGACGGTGCCGAAGTATTTGCGGCCGTACATCGACTTCTCTGCCCAAACGCCCATCTGCTCGACCAGCGTGTGGTCGGTGTCGGCGATGAGGGAGAAGGGCAGTTCGTGCTTCGCTTTGAACTTCTGATGGCTGGCCGCGCTGTCTACGCTGACACCCACGACGGCATAGCCCCGCTTCCTGAGTTCGCTGTAGTTGTCGCGCAAGCTGCAAGCCTCGGCCGTGCAGCCGCTGGTGTTGTCCTTTGGGTAGAAGTACAGCACCAGTTTCTGTCCTTTGAACTGACTGAGGCGAACCTCCTGTCCGTCCTCGTTGATGCCCAACAGCTCGGGCGCTTGGTCTCCGATTTGCATAGTGATAGAATGTGTTAGGTTAGACACTCGGCTGCAAAGATAGGCAAAAGTTTGGCTTCGCGTGCGTGTAGGTGCTAATAAAAATGACGTTGTAACAAAAAAAGTGGCTCATTGTGCTCCAACTCCGTCAAAATCGTGTAACTTTGTGGCCGAGAACGTATGTTGAACTTACCATAACCCGCTTAACCATGCATAACAAGAGATTCCTGCTTTTCTGTGCAGCCTTGCTGCTCCAGTTCATCCTCTCCTCGATTTCGCTCGGAGGGGCCTTCTCGACTTCGTTCGGAGGGGCTTGGGCCGCCTCCAGACTCTTCAATAAGGGCAAGAGTGACTATCGTATCGTGCTGGCCGCGGGCGCATCGACCTCCGAGCAGACGGCGGCCCGCGAACTACAGAGCTACCTCAAGCAGATCAGTGGCGCCGAACTGCCTATCGTCGATGCTAATGACGACTGTGGACGTCACTTCATTTACGTAGGTTACGACACCCGCGTGAAGGCCGTCACAGGCGCTCCCGTCCCCGCTGCCGACGACGAGGCGTTCACCTACGAGACCATCGACGGAAACCTCTACGTCTATGGCGGTCGCGAGCGAGGCACGATGTATGGCGTCTTCTCGTTCCTTGAGCAGCAGTTAGGCGTGCTATGGCTGATGCCTGATTACACCTACGTCCCTCAGCGCACGACCTACCGCATGCCCGACCTGCATGTCCATGAGGCGCCTGCCATTCATTATCGTTATGCGCAGTACCGTCATGTTCTCGACGATGCCTGGTGCGCACACAACAAGAACAACACGCTCTGGGCACCCCGTCGCAATGACTACGGAGGCATCGGAGCTTATTGGAACTGTCACACCTGCGAGCAGTTCGTGCCTGCCGAGACCTATTTCGAGACTCATCCCGAATACTTTGCCTTGCGCGACGGCAAGCGTATCTCCAACGGCCAGCTCTGCCTAACCAATCCCGACGTGCTGCGCATCTGCACCGACGAGATCTTGAAGGCTATGGATGTCTATCCCGACTGCTGGGTCTACAGTATGTCGCAGAGCGACAACCGCCGCTACTGCGAGTGCGAGAACTGTACGGCCATTGCCGATCGCTATCAGGCGCAGTCGGGACTTATGCTCTGGTTCGTCAATCAGGTGGCGGCAGCTGCGAAGGAGGTCCACCCCGACAAGTACGTCGGCACCTTTGCCTATCAGTACACGCGCAAGGCACCTGTGGGCATACGTCCTGCCGACAACGTCGTCATCCGCCTCTGCAGCATCGAGTGTTGCTTTGCCCATGCCCTCGATGAGTGCGAGCATAACCGCTCGTTCATGGCCGACCTGCGCGACTGGCAGCAGCTGACCTCTCATCTCTACATCTGGGACTACGTGGTCAACTTCGCCCAGTACCACGCGCCCTTCCCCAACCTGCAGGTGCTGGCTCGCAACATCCGCGTCTTCCGCGACCATCACGTCGTGGGCATACAGGAGGAGGCTCAGTATCAGACGCCGGGCGGTGAGTTTGCCGAGCTGAAAGCTTGGCTGCTGGCCCATCTACTGTGGAACCCCGAGCAGGACACACAGCCGCTCATCAATGCGTTCGTCCGTGCCTACTATGGCGCTGCTGCCGACGCCGTGCTGCGTTACATCGAGCTCTGCCGTCAGCTCATCAAGCCCGAGACCGTCATGGG
>CADCOX010000289.1 GCA_902803195.1 uncultured Bacteroidales bacterium | reverse complement strand
TCGTCCCAAGTGGTAGGCACCTGTCTCATGAAATCAATCTCGAACTGCGGCTGCTCCGTCAAGTTGCGAGGGGTAAGGGCGAAGTTTTGGCCGCTGGATTGGAAGGCAATGGCCGTGGCGAGTTCAAAGACATCAGAGGTGCGGCGGGTATTGCCCTTGCCGGATTCCTTGTGTAGACGCTTCTGAAGGACTGTGCCACCGTATTCCATCGAGGCCACTGCGTTGCGCACGAAGGGATGCAGGCAGGCGTGGCGTGCTTCCTGCTCGCAGAAACCTTGGCTGAAATAGAGGTTCTCGCTGGCCAATACAGCCTCGGAACTGCAGTAGTTGGGATACATACGTTCCCAGCCGCGGGGCAGAGTGCAGCCGTGGAAGATACATTGGATGCCATAGTCGTTGGCGTCGCTGAGGATGCCTTCGTAGACACGCATCGTCTCCTGCTTGTCGCCGGCAAAGAAGTCCACCTTGATACCAGCCACACCACCGTCGTGCAACCACTTCATCTCCTTCTTGCGGACGATGGGGTTGTGCATGGCTTGGCGGGCACACTGAGGCGCGTCGTTCCAGGCACCGTTGCTGTTGTACCATACCCAAGGACGTACGCCTTTCTGCTTACAATAGGCGAACAACTTTTCCATACCTTCGCGACCGATATGCTCGTACCATCCGCCGTCGATGAGGCAACCTTCCCAACCGAGGGCTGCGGCGAGATCGATGAACTTGATTTGGTCGTCGTAGTTGATACTGGCATCCTGCCAAAGAATCCAGGACCAGGTGTTGCGCGAACCCTGATAATCGATGGACGGTTCGTAGAGCGGTCTCACGACGTCCCAGGGAATGGTTGTCTCTACAATGGGCTTTAGCGAAGGACCGAAGGTGATGGTGCGCCATGCAGTAGAGCCATGGTCGGGCGTCATGGAATAGCTTGACCAAGGAGCATTAAGTTCGGCTCGAGCCAGTCCGATTTGCGCTCCCGTGCTGCCGAATCCGTTGTTTTCGCCCTCCATTGGGAAAGCGATGGTGAAGAGGCCGTCGGGGGTGGCATCAGAGAGGTGGCTGGCGCAGTAGTTGCTGCCGACGCCCGTCTCGGAGATAAGGAGCCAGCTGTCTGCTGCCGAGGACGAACCACCGCTAACGGGATTAGAGGAGGCACTGGAGGAAGAACTGGGGGAGGGAATGCGGAAAAGGCAGGGGAAGGTCCAACCGTGGCCGTAGCCGCTGCGCTTTGTGATGGGTTCATCCCAGATGTAGCCTTCTTCGTAGCTGGGTTTTGTGCGTTTCCAACCAATCATAGGATCGCTCTGCGGACAGATGAAGGCGGTGGCATTGGTGGGGAGCCGGAAGCCGGAAGCTTCGCCCGTGACCACGATGGCAGAAGTCTCGCCTCTCTGTCCAAACGTATAGTTGTAAGCAATGTTGTTGTTGTAGACGCGGAATTCCACGCTCATCCGGACACCATGCTTTTGGCTCTGTGGAACAGAAAACTCAGCAGCGAGGCGAGTCCAGTCATTTTCTATCAGGCTTTGTTTGGACTGGCGGAGACGGTACTTCTCATGGTACGGAGCGTTGTGGTACGTTGTGTTTTCCCATTTCAAGTCGCGCGAGAAATCGGAGATATTGGTATAGACTCCGAGGGGAGAATCCAGTAATACAGGCACATCGAGGGTGTCGGGTGCCGCTCCTTTCTTCTTGGCTTTCTTCACCACCCGATAACCGGCGGAATAGCTGAGGCAACCATCAGTTAGTTTCAGATCGAGGTAGGTCAGCTTGTCCGGAGAAAGCAGGCGGTAGTCCGCGAAATGGGCCCGTTCAATGAGGTAGGGGTTAATCTCCTTGGCAGAAAGAGGAGAAGCGGCTGCTGCAAGAGCCAGCGCAGCAAGGAACAGGAATTGATGTTTCATTGGAATGTTTTTTATTTTATTTGTTTTATGAATCATTTTCCAAGCTTCCAGAGCAGGTCGTTCAGTTGATGGATGAGGGCATCGACGTCCCTGTCGGTATTGAACTTGCCGGGATTGAACTGTTCAAGAGC
Organism: uncultured Bacteroidales bacterium; assembly: GCA_902803195.1. GTDB lineage: Bacteria > Bacteroidota > Bacteroidia > Bacteroidales > Bacteroidaceae > Physcousia. The sequence continues at coordinate 8,359 of CADCOX010000289.1, read as the reverse complement.
GTTGTCGAGTTGCTTTTGTTGTGCCGAACTGAGCGTGGGACGGAGCATGCGTATCTTCTCGAACGTCTGAATGCCTTCTGTGAGGCGTTCCATGCGGATGCTGCTACCTTCGGGATAGGTCAGGAAGGCGTCGCCGGAAGCCCAGTCCTTGCTGCGGAATCGGCTGGACTGATTGGGCTGCGCAGGCCAACTGTTGTAGGCCCAGCGCAGGTAGCCGTCGTAGCCGCAAGCCAGAGCGTGCAGGCAGAGGTACGTGGCCTCGGCCGGGCGCGAGAAGGTGAAGGTGTTCGGACACTCGCTGGTGCAGCAAGTGTAGAAGGTGATTTTCTGTCCCTTGGCTTTGCGGCGTGCCAGGGCTTCACCTTTAATCAGATTGTAGTGGACACCTACGCTGAGGTCGTCGATGCGGTCGGCCGACTCGCTCTCGATGTTGTAGTTGGCTGCGCCCTCAATCTTGAACTCGGGGTCAACCTCCTGGATGATTTGCCATACGGCATCCATCTGGGCCGCAGGGCGTTCGTCCATGGCGATATAAGTGCGTTCAAACCATCCTTTCTCGCGAAGGTGCTTGCTCAGGTCGCGCAGGAAGGGGGCAATAAAGTCGTGGTAAGCCTGTTCGCCAGGCTTGCATTCGAGGTATCGGACGTTGTTCGAGGCACAGTCGTAGTAGTCGAAGCGGTAGTGCCAAGGCACGAGGGTGTAGCAGTCGATCTGCTCGGTGATTCCGCATGACATCATGAATTCCACCCAACGGTCGAAGACGCTGTAGTCATAGCGCCAAGAGCCGTCGAGCTGCTTCATCTTGCCGATCATGCTCTCGAAGGGGTCGTAGGTTTGTCCGTTCCACGGGCGGTTGATGACGGAGCAGGTGATGACCTTCTGCCCAGCGGCAGCCAAGAGTTCCATCGACGGACGCATCAGGTCGAAATGTTGTTGGCTCCAGAGAGGCACTCCGAAGTAGCGGGCCACGGCATATGGGTTCTGCCAAAGGTCGAGGTGGAAGGACCACTCCTTCGGCGCCGGTAGAGTGCGAGCCGCGACCTGAAGTTGTAAGGGTAGGGAGAGGCGCTTGCCGTCGCAGTTCACGGTCAGTGTGCCCTTATACGTACCAGCTGCCGCATCAGCAGGGACATGGATGTCCAGCCAGAGGGGGCGTGCCGTATTGGCTTCTACCTTCAGCTCTGTGACGGGGTCGAGGCGGTCGGCAACGAGGACAGTATCTTCGCGCTCCTTGTAGCTGTCGGCGATGACGTAGCGCACGAAGTATTTACGGATGGCGGAAGCAGGGATGATGTTCCGCCCACTCTTGAGGTCGCTGACGGCGAATGTGACGCGTTGCAGCGTCTTAGGCGTTGCGAGAACGGCCTGTGCCGAGACCCTCTCACCGCGCCAGGCGCGCAGAAGGGGCGACTTCGCTGTTGTCGCAGGGACCTGCGAGCGAGAGTAGCGGACATCGATGCTTCCCCATCCCAGCGAGGGCTTTGCCATTTGTTGCCAAGCTGCCTGCGGCCCTGGCTTAGGGTCGGCAAGTTCCGTATTGTTCACTTGAGCATGCGCGAAGAATGCCGTGAACGTCAGTAGAATAGTAAGAAGAGGTCTCATAGGAGTTTGTTGTTAGTTCCGTTAGCTGGTCTTAGGGCTTCGAAAATAGGTTTAGAATTGCCATCCGCGGAAGAGTCGTCCGCTGCCTTCGAGCTCCGCGCCGAAATAGAAACCGGCGTTTGTCGGCTGGTTGTAGCCTACGTTCTGCATGACAAGCGAGTGGCGATAGACGGGGTCGGCAAGGAAGGTATGGAAGCGGTATTTTGTGGGAATGGGCGTGATGTAAAGGCGTAAATGGCGGTTGTCGGACGTGCGTGTCAGCACTTCCTCTCGCCAGTCGCCAAGGACGTCCGCGCAGAGGGCGGGATTGCTCTTGGTGCCGTTGTTGAAGGTGCAATCGGAGAACTTGGCTAACTCAATGACGGAAGAGGAACCGGTGAAATCGAAGGGCACAGACCCACCCCCGTCCCCTCCCGTCAGGGAGGGGCGAAGCTGCGCGGTGCCATCCTCTTTCGAACCGGAGGGCTCCCCTCCTTGAATGGAGGGGTTGGCTCTGTATTTGCTTACCCTTTCGTGGTCGAGCAATTCCCGGCAGAAGTCGCCGTCCCACCAGATGCCGAAGTTGATGGGGATGCGTGCGGTCGAGTCAATGACCTCGCCACGTACGTTGCAGATGCCGCCAGAGGCCGATGACCACATCTCGAGGCCTGGGTTGCGCGGATTGATGTCGGCAGCCATGCAACGCCCTACATCCTTGTCTGAGAGAATTTGGAAGAGCACTTTACCCGTGCGAGCATCGCGGAAGTCGCTGCCGTCGCGCTTGTTCTCGTGGCAGTCCCACACCTGGAGCGCGTCGTCCAATGGTAGGTAGGCCGTCAGGTGCATAGCATCGCCGTGTCCGAAGCCCGTGTTGTAGAGGCCACGTCCGTCGTGGTCAACGGCCATAGAACCATAGGTGATCTCGTCGCAGCCATCGCCGTCGACGTCAGCCACTCGCAGGTTGTGGTTGCCTTGTCCGGCGTAGCGCTGCCATTCGGGCGTATTCGTGTCGAAGACCCAGTGGGTCGTGAGTTGTTTGCCATCGAAGTCATAGGCGGCAAGGACGGAACGCGTGTAGTAGCCTCGGCAGAAGATGGCACTCAGGTGTTTGCCGTCGAGGTAGGCACAAGCAGCAAGGAAACGGTCGCTGCGGTTGGCGTAGTTGTCGCCCCAACTGGTGATTTCCCCACGTTCGGGGATATAATCAACCGTGCTTACTGCTCGCCCGGTGCGGCCATCGAAACAGGTGACCCACTCCGGCCCTTTATAGATGAAGCCGCCTCGGCGCGCCTTGGGGTCCATGCGGTTAGGCCAACCTGGACCGCGGAACTGTTCGCCGGGATTGCCATTGGCTTGATAGGCCTGCGTATCGGGATGTCGGACATGGTCGGCCGTGGCGTCGCCCAGTACGTGGCCTTCACCGTCGATAGTGCCATCAGAAGTGCGGACGAGCAGTTCGGCACAGCCATCGCCATCGAGGTCGGCTACGATGAAGGGTGTGTAGTGAGCCCCGCTGCGAATGTTAGGACCGAGGTTGACGCGCCACATCGACGTGCCATCCAGGCGCAGCGCCTCGAAGATGGTGGGGGAGGTGAAGCCGCTTTGGCTGTTGTCCTTGGAGTTGGAAGGGTCCCATTTGAGCACGATCTCCAGCTGTCCGTCGCCGTCGAGATCTGCCATCGTGGCGTCGTTGGCATGATAGGTCAAGAGGGGCTTTTCAGAGGAAACACCGTCCGTCCCCCCACGTGGGGAGTTAGAGAGGGACTTTTCCCGTGGGGAGTTAGCAAGGGGCCAGGTGGGTGGGTTGATGGGGATGTCGATATAGCCGATGGGAGCGTTGGCAGGGAGCGTCCATTTCCCAGTGAGTAACGGAAGCGACGACATACTCAGTCCTGCGGGTGTCTTGCCATTCTTGTAGACGGGTCGGACCATATAGGTTGCGGCTTCCGCGCTGGAGTTGTGGTCCATCATGAACGTGGGTTCGCTGGCCGAGCGCCGTCCGATGAGTTTGCCGTTGCGCAGCACTTCGAAGCTGACATCCATGGGGTCGCTCTCCAGATAGCGCCATTGCACGCAAACCGAGTCTGTGGCGGTGCGGAAGGCTACGACCCCGCGGCCCAGACGCTCGCGCTGAAGTTGCTGGTAGTCGTAGGCTGTCTGAGCAGATGCCGGCTGCGCGATGAGCGGCGAGAAACATGAGAAAATCAAAATGGAAAGAGAAATCAGGAGTTCGTGTTTCATTCTCATAGTGATTTATTTGATGGGTTCGTGTTGAACGTTTGTTGGGGCGGCGGCTTCAGCGGGCTTAGCTTCGTTCTTCTCGCTTTCGAGCTGCAGCAGCGTTTCGATTTTACCCTTCACCCAATCCATCTGAGGCGCCGTCCGGAAAGCCGTATTCTTCTTCAGCACAAGGTCGATGGGCAGCACGCTATGTTGGTAGCTCGAGAGCTCGCATTGCCGTTGCTTGGCATGCATGGCCAGCGCTTTGATCTCGCGTTCGCGCTCCTTGCGCAGTTGGGCGCAGATGGGTTCGAGCAGGGGCATCACTACGTTCTCGAAGAGCGTGTGGCCTTGGATGTAGAGGTAAGTTGTATCGGGCGTGATGCCCATATCCTTGAGTTCCTGTTTGAGCGTGCCGTAGTCCTTTTTGGCTTCAGGGAAATGATGTTGCAGCCATGCCATCTTCTGGTTGACGCGCCGCCGCAGTTGTGCCAGCGACTCCTCGGGGTGAGCCGTATTCACGCTGCGGAAGCTGATGAAGCCGCAGAAATCCATCATCGTGAAATGGTGGTATTTGTCATGGCGATAGCACCAGATATTCCATACGAACAGGGGCCAGATGGCTTGGCTATACTCGCGCATGAAGACCTCGTAGTCGAGAATGGCGCGGTCGTTGAGGGTGGCTGTGACGACGGCTCTGTGGAGCGAGGGTGCCCAGCATTGGAAACTCTCGATGGCGTAGACGAACGTATGGATGACGTACGGCGAATGATTGATCAGGCGGCTGGTCTCAGTGGCATCGCGGAGCAGATAATCGTAGTCGGCATCGACGCAGGCGATCATCGCTTCGCCCAGTTGGTCGGCGTTGAGTATGTTGAGCAGCGCCTGCCGCTTGCCCTTCCCGAGCGAGTCGCGCGATGGCAGTTTGATCTCGAAGTAGCGCGTCGCGTCCTCGAAGTCGTCGAGGATGGCACGCCAGAAGGCGATGTCATCGAAGCTCTCCACGTAGGCCACGATGCGTCGCCGCTCGCGTGAGGGGCGCAGGCGGTTGGCCGCTTCGATGTAGGCCGAATTCAGATTTTGTGTCAGTCGCTTGGACACGGTCTTCGAACTTAAGATGTCAGAACTTCAGAAAATGGTTCAACCTTTCCGCTCTCCTTTTCCGCTTCGCTGGCGAAGAAAGCCTCAGGCTACTCATCCACGATGATGTCCTCGACATCGGTCACGCAGTCGGCCCATCCGCTCATGATGACGGCGGGCGAGTGTGTGGTCAGGATGACCTGTGCGGCGGGGTTGAGGTCGGTGATGAGTTCCAGGAGGCGCTGCTGCCATTCGATGTGCAAGCTGATCTCGGGCTCGTCCATCAGCAGCACGTACGGCTCGCGGTTCTCCACGAGTACGGTGAGCAGGATGATGAGCATCTGCTTCTCGCCCGACGAGAGCACGTAGGGGGCAATGCGCTCGCCGAGGTGGTAGAAGAAGATTTCGTTGCTCGCCCTGTCTATGCGTTTGCCTGTGGCGCGGAAGAGGTCGTCCACGATGTCTTGGAAGCGTCCCTTCTCGGCCGCTATCTCGGCTGCTTTCTGCTGGGCCTCGGGGTCGTTGGCCGTGAAGAGGGCGACGATGCGATTGCTCTGATTCACCTGATAGTCGAGGAAGCGGCGCTGCAGCTGATAGAGCTGCCAATCGAGCTCGGTGGCGAGCCGTGCCTCTACGACCTTGCCTAGGATGTCGGCGCTGACCAACGGGCGGTCTACGCCGCGGATGACGTCGAAGCGTACCGTGTCGGCCTCCTCGGGCTCGAAGTCCAGGTGCACGCCCAGTTGGTTGTAGTCACGCTCCAGCGCCTCGCGTCCTTGTGTGAGGCGGCGTATGGTCTTGCGCAAGATGGTGCTCTTGCCTACGCCGTTGATGCCGCTCAGCACGTTCACGCCCGGACGCAGGTTCCACACAATGTGTCGGGTGCCGCGCCAGAGCGAGTCGATCTCGATGCGTTTGATGTAGTTGGCTGTCATTGTGCGATGAAGGTTTCTGTTCTTGTTTGCGGGTGTAAAGATAGTATATTTTAAGTGAAAAGTGATAAGTGAAAAGTGAAAAATGCGATTTTAGCCTCACTTTTTCACGTTTTTCTCCATTTTGCACTTCCACTCCCCATTTATTTGCTACCTTTGTACCCGAATTAAGCCGACCTGCCGACCTATGGATTACCTTTTCGAGACCGAGATGGAGGTTCGTGACTACGAGTGCGACATCGAGGGCATTGTCAACAATGCCCGCTACCTTCATTATGCCGAGCACACACGCCACCTGTTTCTGCGCTCCATCGGTGTGAGTTTTGCCGAGCTCCATCGTCAGGGCGTCGATGCGGTAGTGGCCCGCATGGCGCTCGAGTACAAAGCGCCGCTCTGCTGCGACGACCATTTCCGTTCGTGCCTGACGCTGGAGAAGAATGGCATCCGCTACATCTTCCATCAGGACATCTACCGCCTCAGCGATGGCGCCCTCAGCTGGCATGGCGACATCACCCTTGTCTGCCTCGTCAACGGCAAGCTCGCCACCTCATCACCCTACGACGAGGCCTTCGCGCGCTTTCTGAGCTGACGGGCGCACGCCTTGCCCATGAACGATGTCGAATCAATAACAGCGCTTACCAAGGCAAGACGTCTTGACGTTCATAGGGCATTCGCATCTTTCTTATTATAGGTATAAGGCTACACGTATATACGCTCAGGGCTACACGTATATACGCTCAGGGCTACACGTATATACGCTCAGGGCCACACGTATATACGCTCAAGGCCACACGTATATACGCAAGTTTACTCGCCAAAATCACTTCCACGTTGAAGATTTATGCGCGTGAAAGCAGAGGCGAGAATGTCGATAAATGTCTACTGAATTGTATCTTTCGTCGGATATGAGAATCCCCGCAGTCATGAGGAATCACGTCTGCGGGGATTATTAATGGCGACTGAGTGAGCTTCGAAGATGTTGAGAGTCTTATAGTTGTTGATGATGAAGCAAATAGAAGTAAGTTGCTCACTACTTTAGTCGTCCATAGCGATGAGGGCGCCAGCCTTGTTGAACCTCAGGTCCAAATCGTTGGAGAGCTCAATTTCGAAGCCGTAAGGCTCTTTGTCTATCTTGACGATCTGGGTGTCAGGGAAGTTTGTCTTCACGTAGTTGGCGATGGCCGTCGGGATGAGGTGTGCAGGCACCGGTTCTAATTGAGTGTCGACCTTTTCCCAAGCACCTTTTCTGTCGAACTCCACCTTTGTTCCGTTCATGAGGCGTACTTCGTACGTGGGATTGGCGTAGCCGTCTTTCTCAGCGTAGACGATGGAGCTGTTGGGGAACGTCTTCTTGACGAAGGTCTGTGCAGCGGCGGGGAGCTGCTCGGCGGGAATCATTCTGTCGTCTGCAAAGCTAACAGTGGAGTGCATAAGCAGAGCCGCGAAAGCTACGAGGAAAAATTTGTTCGTTTTCATAATTGTAATGTTTTAGAGAGTATTTATGGAAAAAATTATCTTTGCAATTTGTCTTTCGACGTTGATGTTTTTGTCTTTTGACGTTGCAAAGGTAAGGGTATTCCTCGCCCCACTCCAAACATTTTTTCAGTAAAAGCATATTGTTGATGCGACACCTGCCCTTATTTGCGACAAAGTGCATTCATACCCTCCTTTTCTGTCGCAAAAGGTCTTTCCTGTAGGATATGTTTAAAAAATACAAGCCCCGCAGAAGCAAGGCTTGGAGTCAATAGCGTTTACCATTATCATTTCTTATGGATTCGCTCTTCAAGAGTCTGGAAGACAACGAAGAGGGCAGGGACGAAGAGGAGGAGGGCAAGTGTTCCGATGAGCATGCCGCCTACGGTTCCTACGCCAAGCGAGATATTGCCGTTGGCGCCAGCTCCAGTGGCGAACATCATGGGCAGTAGACCGAAGATGAGCGTCAGGGAAGTCATCAGGATAGGACGCAGTCGGACGCGTGCGGCCTCCATTGCGGCGCGACCGATGGTCATGCCAGCCCGTCGGCGCTCGGCGGCGTATTCGGTCAAGAGGATGGCAGTCTTTGAGAGCAGACCGATGAGCATAATAACGCCCGTCTGCAGGTAGATATTGTTCTCCAAGCCGAACCATTGCGCAAACACGAACGAGCCCATCAGTCCGAACGGCACGCTGAGGATGATGGCGAAAGGGATGAGCAAGCTCTCGTAGAGAGCACAGAGAATCAGATAGATAAAGATGATGCAGGCGGCAAATACCCAGATGGTATGCTGGCCAGCTGATGCTTCCTCGCGGCTCATGCCTGCGAACTCGTAGCCGTAACCCTCGGGCAGGATGCGCGCAGCCTCCTCGCGCACGGCCTGTAGCGCTTGGCCGGAGCTATACCCTTTCTCGGGCATACCACTCACCTGAATGGCAGGGAAGAGGTTGAAACGCGTCAGGTTGGCCGTACCCAAGATGGGCTTCAGCTGTACGAAACCCGAGACGGGTGCCATCGAACCATCTTTCGCGCGCACGTACATATTATTTAATGACTGTTCGTCGAGACGTGC
>CADCOX010000288.1 GCA_902803195.1 uncultured Bacteroidales bacterium | reverse complement strand
CGCCTGCTCTTCGAGAAACATGTCTTCACGGGTTGTGCTGGCACACATGTCTTGCGTCTGCTGCCGCCTCTCTGTCTGAGTATGGCTGAGGCTGACGAGTTCTTAGAGAAATTCAAACAAGTATTAGCATAGATATGAACGAACAACTCAAGCAAATAGGGGAGCGTCTGCGTGGATTGCGCGATGCTTTGGATATCGAAGCCCAAGAAGTGGCCGACCTCTGCGGCCTTCACCTCTCGACCTACGAACAAGTGGAACGTGGCGAGGCCGACATCACCATCTCCAAACTGATGATTATTGCCAAGCACTATGGCGTCTCGGCCGATGCACTTATTTTCGATGAGGAGTCGCACATGCACTCCTACTTCGTCGTGCGCAAGGGACAGGGCGTCAGCATTGAGCGTACGAAGGCCTACAAGTACCAGAGTCTCACCAGCGGCTTCGCAGGGAATAAGGCTGAAGTGTTCATCGTCACGGTAGAACCTAAACCCGATGCTCACACCATCTACAAGAACACCCATCCGGGGCAAGAGTTCAACCTCATCCTCGAAGGTGCTATGGAGCTCTACATCGGTGGTAAGACGTTGGTTCTCGAGGAAGGTGATAGCATTTATTTCGACAGCACTCGCCCTCATGGAATGCGTGCTATCGGCGACAAGGCTGTTCGGTTCCTGGCCTTTACAGTAGAATAGAATCACGTGTTATTGATTGTGCATCATTGATAGCGCCTGCGCACGGGCTTCTTGATGCATCTTCAATGATCAATCATACATGACAACCATGGTAGAACGTTTCTTAAAACAAACTACATTCACGTCCTACGAGGACTACAACGAGCATCTGGATTTTATCATCCCAGAGCATTTCAACTTCGCTTACGATGTTATGGATGCTTGGGCTGCAGAGGCTCCCGATAAGTTGGCGCTGCTTTGGACCAACGATGAGGGTGTGGAGCGGCGCTCCACTTTTGGGCAACTAAAAGCCGAAAGCGACCAAGCCGCTGCCTATCTCCAGAGTCTGGGCATCGGCAAAGGCGATCCCGTGATGCTGATCCTCAAGCGCCGTTACGAGTGGTGGATTGCGATGCTTGCTTTGCACAAACTGGCTGCTGTCGTCATCCCAGCCACTCACATGCTGACGAAGCATGACATTGTATATAGGAATACCCGCGCGAGCGTCAAGGCCATCATCTGCGTTGATGACCCTTATGTGATGGGCCAGATTCAAGAGGCTTTGCCCGAAAGCCCGACCGTGAAGGTTGTGATTAAAGTGAAAGAAGACACCTCCGCCTCGCCCTTGCAATCATCCCCCTCTTCTTTGGAGTCAGGTGCTGAGTTTGTTGGCGCGGAGTGGCATGACTGGCATACCGAGGTACCTGCCTTCTCCACCTTCCAACGTCCCGCCGTTAAGAATGACAATTCAGATACTATGCTGATGTACTTCACCAGTGGTACCTCGGGCGAGCCCAAGATGGTGGCCCATGACTTTCTCTACGCGATGGGGCATCTGACGACAGGCGTCTTTTGGCACAACCTCAGCGAGGACAGCATCCACCTGACAGTAGCCGACACGGGGTGGGGCAAGGCCGTATGGGGTAAGTTTTATGGACAGTGGTTTGCAGGTGCTACGGTATTCGTTTTCGACCATGAGAAGTTTGATGCCGACCGCCTCCTTCGACAGATGGAGAAGTACCATGTCACCAGTTTCTGTGCACCGCCCACCATCTATCGTTTCATGATACGTGAGGACCTCTCGAAGTATGACCTCAGTGCTTTACGTTATTGTTGTACCGCTGGCGAAGCATTAAACCCTGCCGTCTACGAGAAATTCTTTGAGCAGACGGGCATTCGCCTTATGGAGGGCTTCGGGCAGACAGAGACCACGATGACACTGGGCACGATGCCATGGATGGAGCCTAAGCCAGGCTCGATGGGCAAGCCCAACGGACAGTATCAGATCGATCTCTTGAAGCCAGACGGAACGCCTTGTGAAGATGGTGAGAAGGGAGAGATAGTCGTTCGTGTAGGCGAACAGAAACCCGTAGGCCTTTTCAAGGAATACTATCGCGACCCCGAATTGACGCGAGAGGCTTGGCACGATGGTCTGTACCACACCGGCGATATGGCCTGGCGTGATGAGGATGGCTACTACTGGTTCGAGGGACGTATTGACGATGTCATCAAATCCAGTGGCTACCGTATAGGTCCTTTCGAGGTCGAGAGTGCGCTGATGACGCATCCCGCCGTCGTCGAATGTGCCATTACGGGTGTGCCTGATGACATCCGAGGCATGGTCGTAAAGGCCACTGTCGTCCTCGGAAAAGAGTGGAAGGACAAGGCTGGCGACGCCCTCATTCAGGAGTTGCAGCAGCACGTGAAGCGTGAGACTGCTCCCTACAAATACCCCCGCATCATTGAATTCGTGGACGAACTACCCAAAACCATCAGTGGAAAAATCCGCAGGGTAGAGATCCGCAATAAAGACAATAAGAAATGAAATTTGCCATCATTGGAGCCGGAAACATCGGCAGTGCACTGGCTTTCGGCCTTGCACAAAGCAAGCTTGTCCGCACAGAGGACATCTGCATCAGCAATACTCACCCCGAGAAGTTGGAGCGTATCAAGGCCTTCGATCCTGCCATCCGTACCACCACGGATAATCGTGTCTGCATCGAAGGTGCCGACGTCGTCGTTCTGGCCATGAAACCCTGGCGACTGCAAGAGGCGGCCGAGCAGCTCAAGCCGTGGCTCGACTACGACCATCAGATTGTAGCATCGATGGTCGGTGGTGTTGGCCTCGCTGATTTGAAAGAAATCTTCAGTAGACCCACTTCTGACCCCTCTCGTCAGGGAATGGAAAAGACTGACGCTCAGCAATCGAGCGAAGCGAGGCTCTCCCCCTCACGGGGGAGCGGGGAGAGGGTCTGTCCCGCTCTCTACTATCTCATCCCCAATACCGCCATCGCCACGCGCGAGAGCATGACATTCCTCTCGTCGGCAGGTGCCACTAAGGAACAGGACGAAGCGCTGCTGGCTGTCTTCAAGGAACTTGGCGATGCCATGCTCGTGGAAGAGCGACTGATGAATGCCGGACTCGTGCTGGCTTCCTGCGGCATAGCTTATGCCTTGCGCTATATCCGTGCTAACACTCAGGGCGGTGTGCTTCTCGGCTTCACTCCTGCCGATGCTCAGCGTATCGTGGCGCAGACCATGAAGGGCGCTGCCAGCCTGCTCAGTCAAGAGAAAGCTCACCCTGAGTCGGAGATTGATAAGGTAACGACCCCTGCAGGCCT
>CADCOX010000287.1 GCA_902803195.1 uncultured Bacteroidales bacterium | reverse complement strand
TTGCCGGAGTTCCACGCCGACCCCGAGGTGCTCTTCTCGGAGCAGACGGGACGCTTCTACATTTACTCCACCACCGACGGCGCGCCGGGATGGGGGGGCTACTACTTCACGGCCTTCTCGTCGGCAGACCTGACCGACTGGCGACACGAAGGCATCATCCTCGACCTGGGCACGGACCAAGTGCCTTGGGCGTCAGGCAACGCATGGGCGCCCGCCATCATCGAAAAGTTCATCGACGGCAAATGGAGGTACTACTTCTACTATAGTGGCCACTACCCCGATCACGACCGCAAAGCCATCGGTGTGGCTGTGGCCGACCATCCCACTGGCCCCTTTACCGACCTCGGAAAGCCTCTCATCGACTTCCGTCCGAAGGGCGTAAGAGGCGGGCAGCAGATTGACGTCGACGTCTTCCAAGACCCTGTCTCGGGCAAGGATTACCTCTACTGGGGCAATGGCTACATGGCAGGCGCCGAACTGGGACGCGACATGACAAGCATCGACACGACCACTGTCACCGTTCTGACACCTCAAGGTGGTACGCTGGCTGATTACGCTTATCGCGAAGCCCCCTATGTGTTCTACCGCCAAGGTCTCTACTACTTCCTTTGGAGCGTAGACGACACGGGCTCTCCCAACTATCACGTAGCCTACGGCACGGCTCACAGCCCGCTCGGCCCTATCGAAGTGGCCAAGGAGCCTGTCATCCTGCAGCAGGTAGCGGACAAGGGCATCTATGGCACGGCTCACAACAGTATCCTGCAGTTGCCGGGTACCGACGAGTGGTACATCGTCTATCACCGCATCAACAAGAACTACCTCGACAAGCGCAAAGGGCCGGGGTTCCACCGACAAGTATGCATAGACCGCATGACCTTCAACACCGATGGCACTATCCACCCAGTCGTGCCGACAAACGAAGGCATAGCGCCCGTGAAAGTGAAAGTGAAAATCAAGAAAAAGTAATTCATGAAGAGCAAGCTAATCATCATAGCCACGCTACTCGTCGTGACGGGCGCTGACAGTTGGGCGCAGCCCAAGCTGAATATCGCGAACGACCTGAAGAACATAGGAGAAGTTATTTTCCAACAACCGCGCCGAGTGACTTTCGAACTCACCAACGCAGGCACGGAACCCCTTCAACTGCAACGCGTAGGCAGTTCCTGTGGTTGCACTACCGTGGAGTGGCCCAAGGAGGGCATAGCACCCGGCGAGAGCGCTACGCTCACCGCCACCTTCGACGCAAAGATGCTGGGCTCTTTCCACAAGGAGATTGAGCTCTGGACGAATGCCGGCGCCGACCCCGTCTACCTGACCATCCAAGGACGCGTAGTGGCGGCAACGACCGACTACGAGGGGACGTTCCCCATAGACATGGGCGTAGCACGCCTCTCAACAAATGTAGTAGAATTCGACGACGTCAATCGTGGCGACCACCCCGAAGCCGTCATCATGGTGATGAACAACTCACGTACGAGCTATCGCCCCGAGTTGATGCACCTGCCCTCCTATCTCTCGGCCACCTATCATCCTGAACTGTTGGCGGGCGGGCGCGTAGGTCGAATCGTCCTCCATCTGGACAGCGAACGCCTGAAGAACTATGGACTTACCGAGACATCGGTTTACCTCGCCCGCAAACTGGGCGACAAGGTAAGTGCCGAGAACGAGATTGACGTCTCAGCTATCCTGTTGCCGGGCTTTGCGAACCTCTCGCCCGACGACTTGGCCAAGGCTCCTCACATGGAGTTGGAGCGCGATAGCCTAGTCTTCACCTTGGCGAAGGACAAGGAGTCGCAGGTGGTAATGGTCAGCAACACTGGACAACGCCCTCTGAACGTGCGTAGCGTACAAGTGCACGGTAAAGGCGTCAATGTGAAACTGGGCAATCGAGTCATCAAGCCGGGTAAAAGCGTACAGCTGAAAGTGACCGTGCTCAAAGACATGATACACAACAACAAGAGTACGCCTCGCATCCTCCTGATCACCGATGACCCAGCACGCCCCAAGACCATCGTCAAGATTAAGACAATGCCTTGAAGGGCCAAGCAGCCTGCAGGGGCTCCGCGTCCCGTCTCATTCATCGCGATTCCATCGCCAAAAGCTTTCAATCATTCAACCTTTCAACTTCGCCCTTCCCCTCATGGAGCATCCCGAGAACAATGAAGAATACAAAGGACTGGTCGTCAATAGCGGCGTAGAACAGCCCTCCATCGTGAATCCCTACCTGCAACGCGGCCGTTTCGCCCGGCGCCGTCTGACTGCTGCCGACTACGTCGAAGGCATCGTCAAAGGCAATGTAACCATCCTCGGACAGGCTGTGACGCTCGTCGAGAGTACTAACCCCGAACATCAGGCCATCGCGCAGGAGGTCATCGAGAAATGCTTGCCTTACAGCGGAAAGAGCATACGCATTGGTATCAGCGGCGTGCCGGGCGCGGGCAAGAGCACCAGCATCGACGAATTCGGCATCCATGTGCTCGAGCGCACAGGCGGTAAGCTCGCCGTGCTGGCCATTGACCCCAGTTCAGAGAAGACGAAAGGTAGCATCTTGGGCGACAAGACGCGAATGGAGAAACTCAGCGTCCATCCCGACTCATTCATTCGCCCAAGCCCCTCAGCAGGTTCGCTCGGCGGCGTGGCACGCAAGACGCGCGAGACGATCATCCTCTGCGAGGCAGCAGGCTTCGACAAGATCTTCGTTGAGACCGTGGGCGTCGGGCAGAGCGAGACGGCCTGCCACTCGATGGTCGACTTCTTCCTCGTTATCCAACTCGCAGGCACAGGCGATGAACTACAGGGCATCAAGCGCGGCATCATGGAGATGGCCGATGGCATCGTCATCAACAAGTGCGATGGCGAGAATGTCGATGCCTGCCATTTGGCTGCTCGGCAGTTCCAGAATGCCCTCCACCTCTTCCCTATGCCCGAGAGCGGATGGACACCCAAGGTGCTATGCTACTCAGGCTTCTACGGATTGGGCATCAAGGAAATATGGGATATGGTCTACGAATACGTAGACTTTGTCAAGAAGAACGGCTACTTCGACCACCGACGCGCCGAGCAGGCTAAATACTGGATGTACGAGAGCATCAACGAACAGCTGCGTAACGGCTTCTATCAGAACGAAACCATCGCTTCGCTGCTGCCGCGTGCCGAGCAAAGCGTGCTCGACGGGCAGAAAACTTCATTCGTTGCTGCCAAGCAACTCCTCGACACGTACTTTGCACTCCTCCATTAACCATTTGGGCGTAGAAGTAGCTCCGCAAATACCGATGGAGAAGTCCGGCTTAGAGCGGACATCGGCGAAGAAAGACAACGCGATTTCTTCGGGATCACCGATCATGTAAGAACGTGGATTCACGTTCTTACATTCGTTATAAAGCACGCGTCCGTTTGAACTCTTGTGGCCACAAACGAAGAGGACGACATCATGACAAACTGCGAACTCACGGATATGAGGCATCCGGTTGGCCACCTGACGGCAGATGGTATCGTAATAGGTGAAAGTGGCAGAGGCGTCTATGTGCTCTTGGATATAAGCGACAATCTCGCGAAAGCCCTCGACCGACTTGGTAGTCTGGGAATAAAGAGCAATATCACGATGGAAATCAAGGGTCTGAGCCTCTTCGAGCGTCTCGATGACTATAGCCGTTCCTTCCGTCTGCCCGACAAGTCCCATCACCTCGGCATGACCGCGCTTGCCATAGATGACGATCTGACGGCTATGCCGG
>CADCOX010000286.1 GCA_902803195.1 uncultured Bacteroidales bacterium | reverse complement strand
TGTTGCCGCCAATTGATGAATTTTTTGCGAGTTTTTGTGCTCAATTCTGAACTTTCTATTATCTTTGTGCCATGAAATACGCAGATTTACCCAAACATCGGATTAGTCATTTGGTCAAACCCGCATCCATGTCGTTGGAAGAGTGGCAAGTGATGTTACGCATGCAACAGGCCCAGCGAGAGAATCTGGAAGTTGAATGTGTGAGCGAACGCTATAATCCAGGCGAATATCGCGTCACGAGTCCTAAGTCGGGCGGCGTCTATAAGGTCGTGTTCCGAGGTTCAAAGAGTCCTTGGAACTATTGCGAATGCATGGACTTCAAAACCTCACAATTAGGTACTTGCAAGCATGTGGAGTCGGTGCGTCAATGGATTTCTGAGCATCACAAACGCATTCATTGGGATTTGCCTAATTACACAAGTGTCTATCTGAGCTATCGCGGCAATCAACGCCAAGTGAAGATCCGTGTGGGCGCTACCCGTGAAAAGGAGTTCCGCGTGCTGGCCAATAAGTATTTCGATGCACTCGACACGTTGCTTCCCAAGTCGTTTGAACATTTCGGTGAGTTGCTGAGTGAAGCAAAAGCCATCGATGATGGCTTCCGTTGCTATCAGGACGCCTTGGATTATGTCCTCGAGCAGCGAGAGGCGATTGCGCGACGTAAGATTGTCGACACGCAGTATGACGATGAGCATTTAGACGCGCTCCTTCGCACGAAATTGTATCCTTATCAGAAAGAGGGCGTTCGTTTCTTAGCTCGTGCGGGTCGCGCTATCTTGGCCGATGAGATGGGTTTGGGCAAGACTGTACAAGCCATTGCTGCTGCAGAGTTGTTGCGTCGTGACGGTTTCGTGAGCAATGCGCTCATCCTCTGTCCTACGACGCTGAAGTACCAGTGGAAGCGTGAGATTGAGCGCTTCACGAATACCTCCGTCCAGGTCATTGAGGGGTCTGCTGACCGTAGGCAGGAACTGATGAAGAGCGACGCTTTCTTCAAGATTGCTTCGTACAATAGTATCTCGACCATGGAAATGGGTGACGAGGATCTTGATTTGCTCATCCTTGATGAAGTACAACGCCTCAAGAACTGGAATACTCAGCTCTCGAGGTCGGTGCGCCGGATCAGTTCGCGTTATTCCTTTATCCTCAGTGGTACGCCTCTCGAGAATCGGTTGGAAGAACTGTATAGTATCGTTGAACTGGTCGATCAGTACCTGCTCTCACCTTATTATCTGTTCCGCGACAAATATATCTTGATGGATCAGGAGGGGCGTACTATCGGCTACCGTTCGCTATCAGATATCGCTGAGCGGATGCGTGGCACGATGCTGCGTCGGCGTAAGGCAGATGTGGCACTGCAGTTGCCTCCTCGTATCAACAAGAACCTGTTCGTCCCGATGACCGAACAGCAGTTGGATGCCCATCATGACCTGAAGCTGCATGCTGCGCGTCTGGTGTCGAAGTGGCATCGGCAGCATTTCCTCTCGGAGCTGGACCGCCGTCAGTTGCTCTTGACGCTGCAGCAGATGCGCATGGTTTGCGACAGCCTCTATGTCCTCGATGAGAATAGTCGTTATGACACGAAGGTTGAAGAGGTGATGAACATCCTGGACGAGTGTGGCGTGACGGTGAATGGCGAGCAACCTTCGTCAACGAGCACAACAGCGCCAGAGCCCATGACCAAGGTTGTCATCTTCAGTCAGTGGGAGCGGATGACTCGATTAGTAGCCCAGGAATTGGAGCAGAGCGGTGTGGACTTCGTCTATCTGCATGGCAACGTCCCTGCCCGCGAGCGCAACGAACGTGTCGAATCCTTCCTTCATGACCCACAGATCCGCGTGTTCCTCTCTACCGATGCGGGTTCCACGGGCTTGAATCTGCAAGTGGCTAACGTTGTCATTAACATGGACCTGCCTTGGAATCCGGCCATCTTGGAGCAGCGCATAGGTCGCCTCCATCGCATCGGTCAGCAGCGAGGTGTAGAGGTGATCAATCTGATCTCGGCTGGCACGATAGAGGAGGATATGCTCTCGCGTCTGCGGTTCAAAGCTTCGCTCTTCGAGGGAGTGCTCGACGGGGGTGAGGATGCTGTCTTCCTGGCAGGTGATAAATTCGAGAGCCTGCTCAACGGCCTTCATGACTACATGGAAGCTGGCGACGATCAAGCAGACGTGGAGCCAATCAGCTTAGACGATGAAGAGCAGCCGATACAAGCGACTTCGCCTGAGACGAAGCAGATGACGCTGCCTTTTGAAGCCAATCAACCCGATATCATTCATCGGATGTTGGCAGATTTCAAGGAATTATTGACGTCTGACGATGAAACACGCAAGAAAATGGCCGCTTTGCTCGCTCAGTTGCTTGAAAAGTTGTAACTTTGCACCGCGAAAAGCTGAATAATTACAACTTAAAGATACAACATCAACTATGGATTTAAAGATTGCTGTGTTGGCTGGTGATGGTATCGGTCCGGAGATCAGCGAACAAGGAGTGGCCGTGATGACGGCAGTGGCCGAGAAATTCGGTCATAAGGTGACATACGAATATGCCCTCTGTGGTGCGGATGCTATCGACAAAGTCGGCGACCCGTTCCCTGAGGCTACCTACGAGACGTGTATGCGCGCTGATGCGGTGCTCTTCTCGGCTGTCGGTGATCCCCGTTTCGACAACGACCCGACCGCAAAGGTGCGTCCCGAGCAGGGCCTCTTGGCTATGCGCAAGAAGCTGGGTCTCTTCGCGAATATACGTCCAGTCGAGACCTTCGATTGCCTTATTCACAAGTCGCCGCTGAAGGATGAACTCGTTCGTGGTGCTGATTTCATCTGCATTCGTGAGCTCACAGGCGGAATGTATTTCGGCGAAAAGTACCAGGACAACGAGAAAGCTTACGACACCAATTTCTATTCGCGTCCCGAGATTGAGCGAATCTTGAAAGTCGGATATGAGTATGCCCTGCGCCGTCGGAAACACCTGACCGTAGTCGATAAAGCTAACGTATTGGCCAGCAGCCGCCTTTGGCGTCAGATAGCCAAGGAGATGGCCCCTCAGTACCCTGATGTGGAGACTGACTTCATGTACGTTGACAATGCCGCCATGCGCATGCTTCAAGAGCCGAAGTTCTTCGATGTAATGGTCACGGAGAACACCTTCGGCGACATCCTCACTGACGAGGGCTCTTGCATCACAGGTTCCATGGGCTTACTTCCCTCAGCCTCTACGGGCGAGCATACACCTGTCTTCGAACCCATTCACGGTTCTTGGCCTCAGGCAAAAGGCTTGAATATCGCCAATCCGTTGGCCCAGATCCTCAGTGTGGCGATGCTCTTCGAATACTTCAATCTCCAGGCTGAAGGTCGCCTCATCCGCGAGGCCGTCAACGCCAGCCTTGACGCAAACGTCCGCACGCCAGAGATTCAGGTTGAAGGCGGTGCTAAGTACGGCACGCGCGAAGTCGGCGCATGGATTGTCGATTATATCCAGAAAGCATAGACCGAGAGCCCAATTCTTACCGTCCTATGCTCGATTGGTTTCGTAGCATAAAAGAACAGCCCGCCTGATGGCGGGCTGTTGCGTTGATTGAGCAGCGACTATAGTTCTACCGGTTCGTACGGCAAGCCGAAGACGTCGGCGACGGCTTTGAAGGTGATGTGTCCATCGACGATGTTGAGACCTCGGCGCAGGCTCTCGTCGTCGTGGCAAGCCTGTTTCCAACCCTTGTCGGCAAGCTTGAGGGCATAGCGGAGGGTGGCATTGGTCAACGCGATGGTCGATGTGTTAGGCACGGCGCCAGGGATGTTGGCGACGCAGTAGTGAAGGATGCCGTCGACTTCGTAGACGGGTTCGCTGTGTGTGGTCGGACGGGAGGTCTCGAAGCATCCGCCTTGGTCGATGGCAACATCAACGAGGACACTTCCAGGTTGCATCAGGGAGAGCATGTCACGCTTGATGAGGTGAGGCGTCTTGTCGCCCGGCACGAGGACGGCTCCCACGACGATGTCGGTCTCGGGCAGTTCCTGACGGATGTTGTGCTCGGTGGAATAGAGCGTGTGAACACCTGTAGGCAGTTCCATCTCCAGTTGGCGCAGACGAGGCAGCGAGACATCGGCGATGGTGACAATCGCTCCTAAGCCTGCCGCCATGCGCGCAGCAGCCTCTCCGACAACGCCACCGCCGAGCACCAGCACACGAGCAGGTCGTACGCCGGGCACGCCGCTGATGAGCTTGCCACATCCGCCCTTCGTCTTTTGGAGGTAGTAAGCACCATTGAGCGTTGCCATACGACCAGCCACTTCGCTCATCGGTAGCAGGAGCGGGAGTGCGCCGTTTGGCAATTGCACCGTCTCGTAGGCGAGGCAGACGGCACGGCTCCGTATCATCGCATCGGTGAGCGGACGGTCGCAAGCGAAATGGAAATAAGTGAAGATGAGTTGTCCAGGACGAACAAGTCCATACTCGGGTTCGATGGGCTCCTTGACCTTGATGATCATATCGGCCCAAGCATAGACATCCTCGATGGAGGGCAGGATGCGCGCTCCGGCCAGGACATAGTCCTCGTCGGCAAAGCTGCTGCCGCAACCCGCAGTCTGTTGCACGACGACTTCGTGGCCATGACGTACTAACTCAGCCACGCCGGCGGGCGTCATACCCACGCGGTTCTCGTTGTTCTTGATTTCTTTAGGTATTCCGATTCTCATAGCTGTTAAATGTTTGTGGTGAGGTTGAACAATGTTAAGATGGCGTAAAGGTATACAAAAATCTTGAATGGCAAGCTTCTTCGTGGCTCTTTTTTTTCAGATTCGACGTTTTTTGCGTACTTTTGCGGCACTAAATCGGTTTGGTAAAGACATAGAACGTCATGAACAGCGGAAAAAAGTGTTTATTGCTTTTATTTGTATTGTGGCTGTCATCTGGTAGCGTCGTCTGCGCACAGGATACCTACGAACAGCTTGTACGCCAGGGCGTAACGGCGATGGAAGACGATAGCTTGCAGGCTGCAGAGCTGTTGTTGCGGCAAGCCCTGAAGGAGCAACCCGCGGCACAAGGGAATGCCATCATCTGGGGTTATCTGGCAAGCATCGCTGAGCGTACAGGGCGTGAGCGTGAGGCCTTAGAGCACTATAATATCGCCTTAGGGATGGCTCCACGAGCTATAGGTTTGTTGTTGAGCAGAGCCTCGCTCTATATGAAATTGGGCAATGAGGAACGCGCGTTGGTGGATTACAACGATGTGCTGGACCTGCATCCTGACCATCCCGAGGCTCTGTTGATGCGTGCTTATGTTCGTCAGCGTCAGCGACTATTGAAGGATGCTCGCACCGACTTTGAGCATCTGTTGCGCCTCAATCCTGTGCATGAACAAGCGCTCTTGGGTCTGGCGCTTGTCGACGACGATGACCGCCGTCCGCAGGAGGCGATGGAAATTATCAATAGGGCTATTGAACTCTATCCCGAGCATGCTGCGGGCTATGCCTTGAGGGCGGGCATGGAGTTGAATCGCCGACAGTTTGAGCATGCAGAGGCAGATTACACAAAGGCTATTGCCCTTGAGCCAGAGAATGCGACCTATCGGTTGGCACGCGCCCATCTGTATACTCAGATGAAGCGAAAGAAGCAAGCGCGAGAGGACGTTCGGGAGGCGGCTCGCCTGGGCGCCACTGCTGAAGAGGTGGCAGGCGCTGCTGGGATTCAGCCTAAATGAGAAAAAAGCAGCGCTGGCGGCGGCAGAGCCACCGCTTACAGCAAAAGGAGAGAAGCTAAAAAAGGGTTGGAATAGGAGAGCTGCTAAAAGGAGAGCAGCTAAAGATAGACCTATAGCTCAAATTGCAGGATGAGACTCCCTTCAAATGTCGATTATTACTGATGTTTTGAGCGATTCAAACGTTTCAGAGCATA
>CADCOX010000285.1 GCA_902803195.1 uncultured Bacteroidales bacterium | reverse complement strand
TACGAGCTCGACAACTACCTGAATGACGACTATGATCGCTACTACGAATCTTCGAGCAACGCAACCATCTGGTACAGCTGACGCGCTTGTTACCAACCACAATAGCAGACCCGCCCCCAGCAGGTCTGCTTCTTTATTTATCAGTCACGCGATGGCAGGTCTGCTTCTTTATTTTATCGTTCACGGGAGAGGAGGCCTGCTTCTTTATTTTATCGGTCACGGGAGAGCAGGCCTGCTTCTTTAGTTATCGTTTACGCGAGAGCAGGTAGGCTGCTTTTTACAGGTTCATGAGACAGCGGTTGGCCTGCTATAGACCCTGCAGAGGCAAAAAGTACAGAGTCTATTCTCATTTTTTACTTTTCCCTTCTCCTTTTTCACTTATTATTACTACCTTTGCACCGAAAATTGAGAACGAATGCACACAAGAGAAGAAAAGATAGCGGCCTTCGGTCGCCTGCTCGACGTCATGGACGACCTGCGGGCCAAATGTCCGTGGGACCGCAAGCAGACTAACGAGAGCCTGCGCCCGAATACCATCGAGGAGACTTACGAACTGGCTGACGCCATTATCAGCAACGACAAGACTGAGATATGCAAAGAGCTTGGCGACGTGCTCCTGCACATTGTCTTCTATGCCAAGATAGGCTCCGAGACAGGCGACTTCGACATCGCTGACGTCTGCAACAAGCTCTGCGACAAACTCATCTACCGCCATCCCCACGTCTACGGCCCCGATGCCGAGCGCATCGAGAAGGGAGAGGTCACGGTGGACCAAGTGCTCAAGAACTGGGAACAGCTGAAAGTCAAGGAGAAGGGGGGTAACAAGCGCGTCCTCAGCGGTGTACCCGATGCCCTACCCTCGCTCATCAAAGCCTATCGCGTTCAGGACAAAGCACGCGGCGTAGGGTTCGATTGGGACCGTCGCGAACAGGTGTGGGACAAGGTTCGCGAAGAACTGGGCGAACTGGAGGTTGAACTCGAAGCACTTAGCAAAGAAAACAGCGAGGACAACAAACGTAAGGCTACAGGCGAGCTCGGCGACTTCATTTTCTCGGTCATCAACGCGGCACGTCTCTACAAACTCAATCCCGACAACGCCCTCGAGATGACCAACCGCAAATTCATCCGCCGCTTCACCTATCTTGAAGAGCACAGCATCCGCATCGGCAAACCGCTCACCGAGATGACACTTGAAGAGATGGACAAGATTTGGGAAGAAGCTAAGAAACAGGAGACTCTCTCCCCGCCATGCATATAATGGAGGGAAGTAATTGCCTGACAAGAACTATATTTAGGACTAAATACATAACAAATAAATACTCATGGATAATATCAAGAACTCAGAGGTGTCTACTCCCCTCCCAACAAGGGAGGGGCAGGGGGGTGGGTCTCCTTTAGCAAGCAAGTACTCCCCCTCCGACGTCGAGGGTAAATGGTATCAGTATTGGTTAGACAACAAACTGTTTAGCTCCAAGCCCGATGGTCGCGAGCCCTATACAGTGGTCATCCCGCCACCCAACGTGACGGGTGTGCTACACATGGGGCACGTTCTGAACGAGACCATTCAAGATATCCTTGTCCGCCACGCCCGCATGGAAGGTAAGAACGCCTGCTGGGTGCCCGGTACCGACCACGCCAGCATCGCCACCGAGGCCAAGGTGGTGAACCGTCTGGCTGAGCAGGGCATCAAGAAGGCAGACCTCACCCGCGAGGAATTCCTCAAGCACGCTTGGGCTTGGACCGAAGAGCACGGAGGCATCATCCTCAAACAATTGCGCAAGCTCGGTTGCTCCTGCGACTGGGACCGCACCGCCTTCACGATGGACGGTCCTCGCAGCGAGAGCGTCATCAAGGTCTTCGTAGACCTTTATCGCAAAGGTCTTATCTACCGCGGTGTGCGTATGGTCAATTGGGACCCCAAAGCCCTCACAGCCCTTTCCGATGAGGAAGTGATCTATAAGGAGGAGCACACCAAGCTCTACTACATGAAATATTATCTGGCAGAGAGTGTGCCCAGTGATTTCATCGCTGGTGAAGGCAATGTGGTACACAAGGATGAGAAGGGCTACTACGCCGTTGTGGCCACTACGCGTCCTGAAACCATTATGGGCGACGTCGCGATGTGCATCAACCCCAACGACCCGAAGAACCAGTGGCTGAAAGGTCGCAAGGTCATCGTGCCCGTCGTGGGTCGCGCCATCCCCGCCATTGAGGACGATTATGTTGATATCGAGTTCGGTACGGGCTGCCTGAAGGTCACTCCCGCCCATGATGTCAACGACTATATGCTCGGCGAGAAGTACAATCTTGAAGCCATCGACATCTTCAACGACGACGCCACACTCAGCGAACGCATCGCCACCGCCCAGCAGAAATCACTTGCCGAGACGAGCGTGCCTGATGATTTCGTCATCGGTTTGGAGCGTTATGTCGGTATGGAGCGCTTCGCCTGCCGCAAGCAGATTGCCGAGGACATGGTGGCCGCCGGCCTCATGGAGAAGATTGAGGACTACGACAACAAGATTGGTTGTTCCGAGCGCACGGGTGTGCCCATTGAGCCGAAGCTGTCGATGCAGTGGTTCCTGAAGATGCAGCACATGGCTGACATCGCCCTCGACCCCGTGATGAACGACGACATCCAGTTCTACCCCGCAAAGTACAAGAACACCTATCGCCATTGGCTCGAGAACATCAAGGACTGGTGCATCTCTCGTCAACTTTGGTGGGGACACCGCATACCGGCTTGGTATCTGCCTTCGGGTGGCTTCGTCGTCGCCGAAAACGTACAGGAGGCTTTGCTGCTTGCTCGTGAGAAGAGCGGCAATGCTGATTTGCAGCTCTCTGACCTCCGTCAGGACGAGGATGCTCTCGACACCTGGTTCTCCAGCTGGTTGTGGCCTATCAGCCTCTTCGACGGCATTCGCAATCCGGGCAACGAGGAGATCAAGTACTACTATCCCACAGCCGACCTCGTAACAGGCCCCGACATCATCTTCTTCTGGGTGGCCCGCATGATCATGGCAGGCTATGAGTACGAGCATCAAATGCCGTTCCGCCACGTTTATTTC
>CADCOX010000284.1 GCA_902803195.1 uncultured Bacteroidales bacterium | reverse complement strand
CATTTTATTATTGTTTTAGTCAAATCGGCTGCAAAGTTACACTTTTTATGGCAGACAGCCGAACAAATTGCAAAGAAAATACACCTACGACCCAAATAAATGCGAAAAGTCGAGTATCGTAACGATCACCGAATATATACGACTTGCTAAACGTGTATATTCGCATCGGCTCACACGTATATACGCATCGACTCACACGTATATACGCATCGACTCACGCGTATAGTACGCAAAGGGCTATGCGTATAGGAAGGGGAAAATATGCAATGAATGAAAGCGGCACTATATAAGGTAGAGGATAAAGGATTGCAGGCGGTCATTGGCAAAAGGTGAGCAAAAACATGCAAGAAACACAAGGATTCGACACTAAGAAGCCCCTGCAGCCATGCGTTATGGCAACAGGGGCATAGGGGACGGCGGCTGGCTTCTGGGAGTGATGCCAGCGATAGAGGCCGGGAGGATCAATGGGCCTCGCGCCCTATGGCGAGGGCTCGAAGGTTGGCCTCGACGACGGCATCGCCCTTACGCGCGAAGACGCGGCGGACGGCATCACAAAGCTTGTCGAAGTCAATGCCGAGGGCTCGCTGTGCGGCGCCGAGGAGGATCATGTTGGCGGAACGGGGGATGGCGGCATCCTTGGCCAACTGCTCTATATCGAGGCTGACTACATGCGGCAGGGCGGCAAGGGCCTCACGAAGTTTGTCGACATCGGGATAGTTGGGAATATTGACGAAGGGGACGCTGGAGGTAATGATCCAGCCATCGGGAGCGAGATAGGAGACGTAGCGCAAGGCTTCCATAGGCTCCATGGAGATGATGACATCGGCGGCGCCACGGGGGATGAGGTCGCTGGAGATAGGGTTGCTGGAGATGCGCAGGTTGGACTGAACATCGCCTCCGCGCTGACTCATGCCGTGCACCTCAGCCTGCTTGATATAGAGATCCTCGTTCATGGCTGCCTCGCCGATGATAGTGGCGATGGAAAGGATGCCTTGTCCTCCCACACCGCAGAGTATGATATCAACTTTCATTATTCGATTTACCATTTAACCATTTACTATTTGCCATTTGGTCTTTTACGATTTGGCATTTTTCTTCTCTTTGGCGTGGCGCTTGAAGGTCTGAATGCACTCGCGACGGGGGATGATGACAGAGACGCCGTGGTAGTTGATTTCTTCGCGTATGATGCGAGTAATCTCGGGCATATTCTTGGGCAGGGGCACAACGACGTGGAGATGGTCGTCGGGCACGCCAAGGCCGCGGCAGATGGCTTCGAACTTGTTGGTACCGGCAGAGTCCTGACCGCCCGTCATGGCGGTGGTGAGATTGTCGGAGATGATGACGGTAATGTCAGCGTTCTCATTGACGGCATCAAGGAGACCCGTCATGCCGGAATGGGTGAAGGTGCTATCGCCGATGATGGCTACGGCAGGCCACTGACCGGCATCGGCAGCGCCCTTGGCCATGGTGATGCTGGCGCCCATATCGACGCACGAATGGATCGCGCGATAGGGGGGCAGGAAGCCGAGGGTGTAGCAGCCGATGTCGCCGAAGACACGGGCATGGTCGAACTCCTGAAGAACCTGGTTGAGGGCGGTGTAGACGTCGCGATGGCCGCAGCCCTGACAGAGGGCTGGTGGACGGGGAACGACGAGGGAAGCATCTTCAATAGATAATGGACTATGGACGATGTTGTCCTTGGCGTCGGCGCATTGTCCATGGTCTGACGTCCATTGGGCGAGCGCTTTGGCCACGCTGTCGGGCGTGAGTTCGCCGGTGCGAGGGAGCTGTCCGGTGAGGCGGCCAAGGATGTGGCGGCTGTCGGTGACGCCGCGCACCTGCTCCTCGATGAAAGGTTGACCCTCCTCGACGACGAGGATGCGCTGGCAGGTGTCCAAAAGCTGGCGCACCAACGTCTTGGGCAGGGGGTACTGCGAGATCTTGAGGAGCGGATAGGGGCAACCATCGGGGAAGGATTCGCAGACGTAGTTGTAGGCTATGCCACTGGCAATGATGCCGAGGGAATGGTCGGGCGCATCGGCAAAGACATTATAGGAGGAACTTTCGGCATCTGCCTCGAGCAGTGCCTGCTGCGCGCAAACGTGATCGTTGCGACGACGGGCGTTGGCGGGCAAAAGGACCCAATTGGCCGCCTGTGCATCGTAGTTGATGGAATTCTCGGGGCGTGCCTCAACAGCGACCTCGACGACGGCACGTGAGTGGGCCATGCGGGTGGTCACGCGCATGAGCACAGGCAGACACATGCGCTCGCTGTAGTCGAAGGCCACAGCCATCATGTCGTAGGCTTCCTGCTGCGACGAAGGCTCGAATGTTGGAATCATGGCGAAGCGGCCATAGTGGCGAGAGTCCTGTTCGTCCTGACTGGAGTGCATGGAGGGGTCGTCGGCGACGAGGACGACGAGGCCTCCGCCCACGCCGGTCATGGCACTATTGACGAAGGGGTCGGCGCAGACGTTGAGGCCGACATGCTTCATGCAGACGAGGGCTCGCTTGCCCATGAACGACATGCCGAGGGCGGCCTCCATGGCCGTCTTCTCGTTGGTGCACCAGCGCGAGTGGAGGCCGCGCTCGCGGGCCAGGGCGTTGCCCTGAATGAACTCGGTGATCTCTGTGGACGGCGTGCCAGGGTAGGCATAGACACCCGAGAGACCTGCGTGGATGGCGCCTAAGGCTATGGCTTCATCGCCAAGTAGGAGTTGTTTCATCGTTATTTATATTTACTATTTACGGATTTACTATATAATCAAATTCCGAATGCAATGCCGTAGGCATCTGATAGGAGTAGACATGCTATAGGCTCACTTTGAAGTAGCATACACCCGAAACTTCAATAACTTATATATTCAATTTTCACTCTTCCACTTTTCACTTCATATCGCGCTCGCGGAGCACTGGGAAGCGGTCGCGGAAATGGCGGAGGGCTTCCATGTCGAGGTCGGCCGTGATGACGTCCTCATCGGCTGTCGGGCAGGCGACGATGTCATGGCCGAAGGGGTGGATGATGGCCGACTGGCCCGGGTAGTCGCAGACGGGATCGGTGCCGACGCGGTTGACGCCTACGACATAGCATTGGTTCTCGATGGCCCGAGCACGGAGGAGTGTAGCCCACTGCGTGATGCGCGCCGTGGGCCAACTGGCCACATAGAGCGCTACGTCGTAGTCCTCAAAACAACGGTTCCAGAGGGGGAAACGGAGGTCGTAGCACACCATGAGGAGGAAACGCACACCGCGCCACTCGACAACAACGCGCTCTTGTCCAGCTTCAAAACTACGCTCACCGCCATAAAAGAAGAGGTGGTGCTTGTCGTAGTGGCGCTCGGTGCCATCGGGCATGACGAAGTAGAAGCGGTTGCGGCGCTCGACGGCGACACTGCCCGCCACGGCACAGTCGTACTGACGTGCCATGCGACGCATCCACTGCAGGACCATGCCACCGTCGGCATCCATGGCCACCTCCTCGGGGGCAGCGCCGAAACCGGTGGCGAACATCTCAGGCAGGACGATGAGGTCTGTAGCAGGCAAATGGGCCAACACGGCCTCTGCTCGCTGCAGGTTCAGCTGCGGCGAAGCCCAGACGATGTCGCGTTGCAAAGCGGTTACTCTCATGACGTTAAAGTGCACAGGCAGCGGCTCGCCGAAGGGGGCAGAGGGGGCTGCCTGCGCAAATTTGATGCAAAAGTAGCAACTATTTTGCAATTTCAACGCATGAAAGCGCGAAAAAATGTGCTTTTGACAGTAAAAAGGGATGTTGGAGCATCAGAACGTCCACTTCATGGCCAGCGTGGGGATGGCGTAGAAGCGATTGTTGATGCCATTCGAAGGCCAGACGAGGTTGTTGGAAATCTCCAACTCGGTGCCCACGCTCCAATGCACATCGTCGGCGATGCGGGGCAGGTGCCAGAGGTTAACCCAGAACTGGGGTTCGCTCATGAGGACCCAGTTGCCGCTGACACCGCGGTCATACCAGAGGTCGCAGTAGCCGGAGAAGGAAAGGAGGCCTTGCGCGAACTGCAAGCCCCAGACCTCGGTGAGCTGCACGCTATGGGAAGTACCGCCATGGCGGTGACGATGGGCGAGGTACTTGTACATCAGTTGCACGGAGAAGGTGCGGCTGAAGTCCTTCGAAGCCCAGTTCCACGCGGGTCCGACAAGATAGGCGTTGTCGAAACTGCCGGAGGCGCCGTTGAGACCTCCATTAATCTCGAGGTGCGCGGCAAAGGGAGCCTTCCAGAAGCGTAACTCGCGCGAGAGCTCGCCATAGGCACTCTTAACGACGTTGTCGCCTAAGTCGGCATCGATGAAGAAAAAGGTGCTACCCCATCGGTCGGGGGTGAAGTTCTCAACGGTCGCTGTCACGCGCGGACGATTGGAGAGTTCCTTGCCGTAGAGGTCGTGACCCAGGTCGTAATGTAACTGGACGTTGAGTTGGGCGTTGGCAGCCATGCACACTAAAAACGCGGCTGCAAGAAGGGTTTGGCTTCTTTTCATTACTTTTGTTTGTTTAGCGGATTAATAATAAATGAATGAATAGAGAAAAAATCTCAAGAAAAATACACCAATAAATGAAAGATCGCGTGCCTGGGGAAGCAGGATGTTCAAGCCTCAGCCTCATCGAGCTGAGCCATGAGGGAAAGCATTTGGTCGCGCAATTGGGCGGCGGTGATGAAGTCGAGCTTCTTGGCGGCCTCTTGCATCTGCCGGCGCAGGCGGTCGACGAGCTTGCGCATCTGCTCACGAGTTAGGTACTCAGCCCCTGGCTCGGCAGCGACTGACTCACCCTCAGCTGGACGCAGGCGCACATTGACCTCCACGGGTCGCTCGGGCTCGACATAAGCACGGCGGTCGCGCTCTGCGCTGAGCTCCTGATGGGCCGAGACGAGGTCGCCCATCGTGCGGTCCTTACGCACTTGAGTGGGCGTGATGCCGTGCTCCTCGTTGTAGCGCAATTGCTTCTCGCGGCGACGGTTCGTCTCGTCAATGGTCTGCTGCATGGAACCCGTGATGGTGTCCCCGTACATGATGGCCTTGCCATGGATGTTGCGAGCGGCACGTCCCACGGTCTGCGTGAGCGAACGATGACTACGTAGGAAGCCCTCTTTGTCGGCATCGAGGATGGCTACGAGCGACACCTCGGGCAGGTCGAGGCCTTCGCGCAAGAGGTTGACGCCCACGAGGACATCGAACTTACCCGCACGCAGGTCGTCCATAATCTGTACGCGTTCGAGCGTGTCGACATCACTGTGGATGTAGCGGGCACTAATGCCATTGTTCAACAAGTACTCCGTCAGTTCTTCGGCCATGCGCTTGGTAAGTGTTGTCACCAATGTGCGCTCGTCCTGCTCGATGCGCTGCTGAATCTCCTCCATCAGGTCATCGACCTGGTTAATGGTGGGGCGCACCTCAATGATGGGGTCTAACAGTCCAGTGGGCCGGATGACCTGTTCGACAATGATGCCTTCGCTCTGCGCCAATTCGTAATCGGCAGGCGTGGCACTGACGTAGATGACCTGATGGGTAAGCGCCTGGAACTCATCGAACTTGAGCGGACGGTTGTCCATCGCGGCAGGCAGACGGAAGCCGTACTGGACGAGATTGGTCTTACGGGCGCGGTCGCCGCCGTACATGGCAGAGATCTGAGGCACACTAACGTGGCTTTCGTCGATGACCAAGAGGAAGTCCTCGGGGAAGAAATCGAGCAGGCAGTAGGGACGAGTGCCTGCCGAGCGGCCGTCGAAATAACGGCTATAGTTCTCAATGCCCGAGCAGTGACCAAGCTCGCGTATCATCTCCATGTCGTAGGTCACACGCTCATACAAACGCTTGGCCTCAAGCGACTTGCCTATTTCCTCGAAGTAGCGCACGCGCTCGGCCAGGTCGTCCTCAATCTGATGAATGGCAGCGAGGGTCTGCTCTTTGGTAGTCATGAAGAGGTTGGCGGGATAGACGCGATACTCCTGGAACTCGCCCAGACGCGTTCCCGAGACCGGATCGACTTCCTCGATAGCATCAATTTCGTCGTCCCAGAAGGTGACTCGCAAGAGATTGTCAGAATAGGCCAAGAAGACGTCGACGGTGTCGCCTTTGACGCGGTATTCGCCGCGCGAAAGGCTGACGTCATTGCGCGTGTAGAGCGAGTCGTTCAGACGTCGCAGAAGCGCGTTGCGGTCGATGGTCTGCCCTTTGGTCAGCGCGATGACATTATCGTAGAAGGCAGCAGGATTGCCCATGCCATAGATGCAAGAGACGGAGCTGACAACGATGACGTCTTTGCGGCCTGAGAGCAGAGCGGAGGTGGCGGCGAGGCGTAGCTTGTCGATTTCGTCATTAATGGCGAGATCCTTCTCGATGTAAGTATCAGTGGAAGGGATGTAGGCCTCAGGTTGGTAGTAGTCGTAATAGCTGACGTAGTACTCGACGGCGTTATGGGGGAAGAATGACTTCATCTCGCCATATAGCTGCGCGGCCAACGTCTTGTTGTGGGAAAGGATGAGCGTGGGGCGTCCTACGTTGCGGATGACGTTAGCAATCGTGAACGTTTTGCCCGAGCCCGTGACACCGAGTAGCGTCTGCGCCGGCAAGCCGTCGAGCACGCCTTGCGTGAGTTGTTCAATGGCTTCGGGCTGGTCGCCTGTGGGTTCGTATTTCGATGTAAGGATAAATTGCGACATAGGTTGCAAAGGTCAGCATTTTTGCCGAGATAGCCAAAAATATCTCGTCAAAAGTGACTTTCGTTCGCAATTTTGGCTCTACAGACGTCTGCACGCACATAATTTATATTAAAAAAAGCCATTTGGTTTGGCTATTTCGGCAGAAAGGCGTACCTTTGCAGGCAATTATCTCTCGAAGACTATGAAAAGAGTGTTCTCATCGCTGCTTCTGGCGTTGCTCGTACTGACGGGCTGTGGCGAATACAATGCCGTACAGAAGCATGGCGATTACGAATATAAATACGAAGTGGCGAAGGCGTGCTACGTACGTGGGCAGTATACCCGCGCGTATGAACTGTTCACCAGCCTCGTCACGACCATGAAAGGTAGCGGCTATGGCGAGGAATGCCTCTATCTGATGGCCCAAAGCGCCTACCAAAGCGGCGACCTTGAGTCGGCATCACAGGCTTTCAAGAAATACTATCAGAGCTATCCCAAAGGTTTCTATGTCGAGGACGCGCACTACTATGCCGGACGCGCGCTATTCGAAGCCGTTCCCGACCCGCGACTTGACCAGTCGACTACCAATGCTGCCATTTCCGAGTTGCTGACGTTCCTCGAGACTTTTCCCTACACACGCCTGAAGGAGCAGACGCAAGAGATGATCCAGGAACTGCAGGACCACCTGGTCGAGAAGGACTTCCTCACGGCCAAACTCTACTATGACCTCGGGACGTATATGCTCAACAGCCTGCATGGCGGTTCGAACTACGAAGCCTGCATCGTCTGCTCCGAGAATGCTTTACGCGACTATCCTTACGCTAAACCCGAGCGACGCGAACAATTCATGCTGCTGGCCCTGCGCTCACGTTATCATCTGGCACGACAAAGCGTAGAGGACAAACGGTTGGAACGTTTCCGCCAGACCATCGACGAGTACTATGGTTTTGCCAACGAGTTCCCCGAGTCGAAATACCTGAAGGAGGCACAAGAATACCTTGTCAAAAGCCAACGCGCACTCAAAGGACAGCCGCTCGACGATGAGTAGGGAAAGAACAGACGATGAGACAAGAGTGTTCTGGCTTCATCGTCTTTGACTTCTGAGAACTGTTCTGCTATCATCGAATACTTAGAATCGTAAATATCTATTATATCATCATGGATTACAAGAAAACCAACGCACCCACCACTACGGTGACACAAAACATTATGGACCTCTGCGAGGATACCGGCAACATCTACGAGAGCGTAGCCATCATTGCAAAGCGCGCAAACCAAATCAGTTCGGACTTGAAGACCGAAATCTCGAAGAAGCTGCAGGAGTTCGCTTCGTCCAGCGATAACCTCGACGAGGTGTTCGAGAATCGCGAGCAAATCGAGATCAGCCGTTTCTACGAGAAGATGCCGAAGCCCAGCCTCATCGCCACACAGGAGTTCCGCGATGGCAAGATCTACTATCGCAATCCTGCCAAGGAGAATGAGGAGGAGGATTTCTAAACCACTCATCTGCACTTCGGCAACACAACTATGATTCAACGCATTCAGACCGTCTATCTGCTCTTGGCCGTCGTCTTCTGCACGGCTTGTCTGTGCCTGCCCATCGGCTCGTTCACTCACCCCGAGACAGGCGAACCCATGGCCACGCTCTACAACCTATGGATTCACTTGCCCTCGCAGATTGGCGACACACTCCATGAGGCGCCTATGGCCACAACTGACGCCACACCTGTGTTAGCGGCCGATGCCGAGGGGCATCACCTCTTTACCCCTTGGGCTCTATTTGCCGTACTCCTGCTGGCGACGGCGGGCATGGCGTTCGCTATCTTCATCTACAAATTCCGTCTCGTACAGGCGCGCTTGGTCATGTTCTGCTCTATCCTCGTGATGGGGTGGTATGCCGTCTATGCGGCTTTCGCCTTCATCCTCCCGCATGACCTCGGCACCGATTTCCGGCCGACACCTTGGGCCGCCTTCCCGGCGATTGCCATGATCCTGGCCTTCCTGGCCTTCCGCGCCATACTGAAAGACGAGGCCCTCGTTCGATCGCTCGACCGCCTGCGTTGACCTTTCACTTCAACTATGAACCGCCTCACAAGATTTCTTGCTCTCACGCTGGCACTGCTCATCGCCGTCCTGCCCTCAAGGGCACAGGTGACGACCGGCTATGTCCGCGTGGGCGTAGTTCTGCCGCTCAAGGAGAAGTCGCAACGAGGCGCTAAGATGGTCGAGTTCTACCAAGGACTACTCATGGCGGCTGACAGTGTCAGGCATCAGGGGGCTTCGGTGGACATTGTAGCCCTACATTCTGGCAGCACGGCAGCATCAATGGACTCGCTCATCGCCACACGTCAGCTCGTCAACCTCGACGTCGTTTTTGGACCTCTTGACGCGGCCCAACTGCCAGCGTTGGCAGACTACTGCGACCTCCATGGCACACGACTTGTAGTGCCCTTCACAAGTATTTCGACGCATGTCGAAGGGCATCCCAAGCATTATCTGGTGAATGCGCCTCGAAGTCTTGTCCAACGCGAAGCTGCATGGTTTATTCAAAACCTCTTCCCCGAAGAGAATGTGGTCATCATAGACTGCAACGAACAGAACGACGAAGGTGCAGCTCTCGCTGAACGCATCCGAATGGCGATGGACGAGCGCGGCGTCTATGTCAAGCAAGTGAAAGTGGACGATAGCGATGAGGCATTCAACCACGTTCTTGAACTCGGCAAGAACAATGTCCTCGTACTCAACTCATCGAGCCTGCAGGCCATCAACGCCCTGCGCAACCGACTGCGCGACTATCTCGCTGCGCATACACATCTGCACATCTCGCTTTTCGGTTATCCAGCATGGCAAAGCTATGCCTCGCAGATGCTCAGCGACTTCTACCAGTTCGACACCTACATCTACACACCTTTCTACCGCGACCCCAACGAACCGCAAACGCTGCATTTCGAGCAGAATTTCCAATCCCTCTGCCGATGGCCTATGTCGCCCACATTCCCGCGCTATGGCCTTTTCGGCTTCGACCTAGGCTACTATTTCCTCCACGGTATAGCGCGCTATGGCAAACTGTTCGAAGCCAATCTCGTTGCGGTTGATACCAAGCCCTTCCAGAACCCGTTGCGTTTTGTCGAGCAAGGCAAAGGCAATGGTCATATCAACACTTTTGTTGAGATTGTCCATTACACTAATTATCAGGCCGTAGAAATACTCTATCGTAATCAATGAGTCCTACTGCACACCGATTCTTCACCACCATCGTCGCACTCGCTGTCGGCACCTGCGTTCATGCGCAGGTTGGGCTGCCACGCAACGACTTGGCCATCGGTGTCAACGGAGGCTACGCTATCAACCGCGTCTCCTTCTCCCCAACTATCAAACAGCAGTGGAAGGGCGGCGAGACGATGGGCCTGACCATTCGTTATACTTGCGAGAAATATTTCTCTGCCATCTGCGCTATTCAGGCTGAACTGAACTACACTAACCTCGGATGGCGCGAACTGATTGAATACGGAGAAGATACTTACAGCCGAGATGTTCGTTACTTCCAACTTCCAATCTTTGCCCGTATGGGTTGGGGGCGCGAACGCCGTGGCGCTCAATTCTTCTTTCAGGTGGGACCGCAACTGAGCTATTTCCTTAGCGATGCCGAGCACTACAGCGACCCGTGGGAAGGACGGCCGCGCCCCAACAACGTCACGCAGCAGTATGGTAAGGAGGTTGAAAACAAATTCGAATACGGCCTTGTTGGAGGCATTGGCCTCGAGATGAGCACAGGCATCGGCCACTTCCTGCTCGACGCGCGTTATTACTATGGTCTCAGCGACATGTTCCACAACGGCAAGAAAGACCCGTTTGGTCGTTCTGCCAACGGAGCCATTGCGCTGAAACTGACCTATCTCTTCGACCTTATCCGCACGAAGGGTGATATTCGCTGACGAAGCGACACTTCAGTTTTGGTGGCGAATCTGCAGAGCGAGTAGTTCACTAAATCATACTTATCGTTTATAAAGCTTTTTATAGAAAAAAGGCAGAGAACAATGAAGTCTCTGCCTTTTCTTATTTATCTTTCAACCTTCGCGAACACGAAGGCGATGAGGGTTCCGAT
>CADCOX010000283.1 GCA_902803195.1 uncultured Bacteroidales bacterium | reverse complement strand
TGCGGGTGAGGTCAGGAAAGCCTTGTTGCGCATACCTGTTCTGGGAATGGAAGACTCTCTGCCTCCAGATTCTCCCCCGATGGGAGCTGGTTGTGTTAGACAGTTTGATTGAGCAATGCCTTCAAGGATGCCCTGTCCCTCCTGGGATGGAGATATTTCCGCGTCAGGAAAGTGCCATTCCATCAGTTCGATCTCGTCGATCACGAGTACCTTGGGTTTCAGTTCCACATCTTTGTCTTTGCGGGCGAGGTCGTAGGCTCGCTTGCCGTCCACTTTTACAGCGGAGTAGGCAGGCGGTACTTGCTCGATGCGACCGCGGAAGGTTTGAAGCACGTTCTCCACAAGTTCACGAGTGATATGCTCGGTCGGATAGTAGGCGTCGATTTCATGTTCGAGGTCGAAGGAGGGTGTGGTAGCACCGAGGCGCAGCGTGGCGACGTACTCCTTGGTGTGGGCCTGCAGCTCATCGATGCGCTTGGTGGCACGTCCTGTGCAGACAATCATCACGCCTGTAGCCAACGGGTCAAGCGTGCCCGCGTGCCCCACCTTCAGTTTCTTCGTACCGAGGCGTTTGCACAAGAGCCAACGCACTTTGTTGACCACGTCGAACGAGGTCCAGCGATAGGGCTTGTCGATATAGAGTATTTCGCCAGTCTGAAAGTTCATTAGTCTACCATTACGAGTGAGTGACCTGTCCAGAGCAGCACCAAGATTATTATGCCAACGAGGATGCGATAGACACCAAATGCCTTAAAGCCGTATTTGGTGAGGAACGCGACGAACCACTTCATGGCCAGAAGTGCGACGATAAAGGCTACGATGCACCCGAGTGCCAGCATCAGAAGGTTATCACGTGTGGCCCAACTGGCGTCTGCTTCGTCACCGAAGAATAATTGAAGCACATCGAGCGCTGTGGCCGCGGCCATCGTGGGTACGGCAAGGAAAAAGGAGAACTCGGCAGCAGCGCGGCGTGTGAGTTTCTGCGCCATGCCACCTACGATGGTAGCCATGGAACGCGAGACTCCCGGAATCATGGCTATACACTGGAAGAGACCGATGCGGAAAGCACGGCGCTCAGTGAGGGGCGTCTGTTCGCTGCCTTTGTTAAACAGACGGTCGCAGAAGAGCATAAACACACCGCCCACGACCAACATCACGGCCACCACCTCTACGCTCTCGAGGAAGCGATCAATCAGTCCTGACATCTTGCCCACGAAACCGATGACGATAGCAGGGATGAAGGCCACGAGCAACTTCCAGTAGAAATCCCATTTGTGTAGAAATTGCTGTAGAGGCGTGCTGCCAGCGGGTGCTGGTTCGTGGTTCAGACGGAAGAAGCGATTCCAGTAAAGACACACCACAGAGAGGATAGCTCCGAACTGAATGATGATTGTGAACGCCTTGACGAACGGCGTACTCTCCACGCCCAGAAGGTTCTGGGTGATGATCATGTGACCCGTGGACGAAACGGGTAAGAACTCCGTCAGTCCTTCGACGATGGCAATGATTATGGTTTCGAATACACTCATGAGTTCTCCTGCTTATCTTTTGGGCGATACATAATCGCTCCACCCATGACTACGAAACCGAGGAAACACACGATAGGCGCTACCTTGATGCGCATGGCGGAGAAGATTTCGGGGTTAAACTCGTGTTCGTTTGAGCCTGCACCCGACATCAGGATAAAGCCGATGACGACCATAATCATGCCTATAGCCAACAGCACGAAATTTGTGCGACTGAAGGCAAAGTTCTTTTTTTCTTTTTCCATATAATTTATTCTTTATGTTTTCTCTTAATGGTTCTCTCTGGGGCTGCGATAGAATCGCGACAGAAAGAACGGGACGATTTAAACGCTAAAGTTTAACCTTAAACGTTAATCGCTACTTGTACATCTCATTTTCCTTCATTCTGAGGAAGTGGCCTACGCTGAGCCACGTACAGGCAAACGTCAGCAGCAATCCTGCCACGTAGACGGTGACGACCATGGCAATGATGGTCTGTTGGGTGATGATTGTAGCGACGAAAGCGTCCTGCAAACGAGCCCAGTGAACGATAGCCAACAATATGGCGGTGGCTATGGTGGCGGCCACAAGTCCGATGCCGAGGCTCCGTCTGATGAACGGCCAGCGGATAAAGCCCCAAGAGGCTCCCACTAGACGCATCGTGTGGATGGTCTGTCGACGTGCGTAGACGCTTAGGCGAACTGTATTGTTGATGAGTACTACGGAGATAATCATCAGCAGCGCAGCCAGTACAGCCAGCACGATGATGGCTTTGTGCAGCGTTTGGTTGAGGTTGTCAACAAGGTCACGCTGATAGACGACGTCCGCCACTTGCCACATCCCTTTCAGTTCCTTGGCTATCCAGATAAGGCTGTCGGTGCAGGCATAGTCCGCGCCCACCGTCATCTCAATGCTGGCCGTGTATGGGTTCTGCCCAGCGAGGAACTCAGTTGGGTCGGTACCCAAGCGTTCGCGCTCTTCCTCGAGAGCTTGTTCTTTTGTAATGAGTGTTGTGGTGTGTACGAAGGGATGCAGTTGCAATCGCTGCTCGAACACCTTGGCGTCTTCGGCATCGAGGTCATCGTCGAGCAGGAGCGTAACAGTGAGGTTCTCCTTCACGCTACGCGAGAGCTCGTGAGCCGAGAGCCCGAAGAGCACGACCAACCCCAATAGTAGCAGCACCAGCGTCGTACTGACGCATGACGTGAACCATTGCATGCGCCCGAAGGCACGATTTCTCTTCTTCATGTTGTTATATCTTGTTTCTCTGATTCTTAATCCTTGACGGCTTCGCCTTTGAGGGTGGCCGAACTGCTGGAGGTGATTGTCACGTTGACGCGCTCTCCGATGTGATGCTGTCCGCGGTCGAAGACGACGACACGGTTCTGCTCAGTACGTCCGAACAGTTGCTGGCGCGAGCGTTTGCTCGTCCCTTCCACCAACACCTCGACCGTCTTGCCCACCTGCTCGGCGTTGCGCTTGGCAGACATCTCGTTCTGCAGGGCTATCAACTCATTTAAGCGGCGCAGCTTCACTTCTTCGGGGACGTCGTCAGGCAAGTGCTTTGAGGCGTAGGTACCAGGGCGTTCGCTGTACTTGAACATGAAAGCTGAGTCGTAGCCAACCTCGCGCATGAGTGAGAGCGAGAGTTGGTGGTCCTCCTCAGTTTCGCCGCAATAGCCCACGAAGATGTCTGTCGAAAGGCCGCAGTCGGGGATGATGCGTCTGATGGCTGCCACGCGGTCCAAGTACCACGCGCGCGTGTACCTTCTATTCATACGCGCGAGCACGGCGTCACTTCCGCTCTGCACGGGCAGGTGAATGTGGCGGCAGACGTTTGGCTCTTCGGCTATCACGCGTAATGTCTCGTCGCTCATGTCCTTGGGGTGGCTAGTCGTAAAGCGGATGCGCATCTCTGGAACTGTGCGGGCTACGGTGCGCAAGAGGTCGGGAAAACGAAAAGCACTCTTCGCCTCGCCTTCTACGGCATCAGGGACGAATGTATCATTGTCGATTGCCGATTGTCCATTG
>CADCOX010000282.1 GCA_902803195.1 uncultured Bacteroidales bacterium | reverse complement strand
TGCCGAGGATAGCTACCTCCCCAGCGAATGGGACATCACTTCGAAGGTGCGCAAGGGGGTGAACAACATCTCCGTTCGCGTGTATCGCTTCACCAGCGGCTCCTTCCTCGAATGTCAGGACTATTGGCGCCTCACGGGCATCACCCGCGATGTCTATCTCTGGAGTGCACCTAAGACTCGCATCTCCGACTTCTTCTTCCGCACCACCAAATTGGAGGCCGGCAATACCGCCGCCGAGGCTGCCCTCACCGCGACTATAAGCGGCGTTCAGCCTAAGAACACCACCATCGAAGCTCAACTCCTCGATGGCAGCCGGGTGCTGGCTTCACAGTCGATGGACGTCACAAAGACCGGTGACCTCCAACTTCATTTGAAGGGCATCACCGGCATCACCGCCTGGAGTGCGGAGCGGCCTCAACTCTATGACCTCGTTCTCACGCTCCGACAAGACGGCACGCCCACCGACATCCGATCGTTGAAGGTGGGCTTCCGCATCGTCAGCGTCCGCAAGGACGGCGCTTTGCTCGTCAACGGCAACCCCATCATCTTCCACGGAGTCGACCGACATAGTTTCTCGGAGAACGGCGGCCGCACCCTTACTAAAGCCGAGATCGAGACCGACCTCTTGCAGATGAAACGACTGAATGTCAATGCCATCCGCACCTCCCACTATCCCAACAACCCCTATCTCTATGACCTAGCCGACCGTCTGGGTTTGTATGTATTGGCCGAGGCCGATGTGGAGTGTCACGGCAACATGGGTCTCTCCAGCGAGCAGGCCTTCCGCATGCCGATGGTCGAGCGAAATGTACGTCACGTACTGACACTGCGCAATCACGCGTCCATCATCATCTGGAGCGCAGGCAATGAGAGCGGCGGCGGCAATAACTTCCAAGCCGTCATGGACTCCATCGCGAAGCTTGACCCGACGCGCCTCACGCACTACGAGGGCAATAGCACCTGGAGCAGCGTCACCTCGACCATGTACGGCAACCTCGGCTCCATGGAGAGCATCGGCAAAGACCGCCTCCGCGACTACCAGAATGGCAAGACTGGCATCCGTCCTCACGTGCAATGCGAAAACACCCATGCCATGGGCAATTCCATGGGCAACCAACGTGAGTTCTACGACCTCTACGAGCGCTATCCAGCCCTCTGCGGCGAGTTCGTTTGGGACTGGAAAGACCAAGGACTGAAGGTCAGCAGCAAAGGGCTGCCCCTCACCTTCGAGGCGTTAGGGTTGAAAGGCAAGGAGGACGTCAAGAGCATCCTCGACATCAGCAAGGGCGAGTATTGGGCCTACGGAGGCGACTTCGGCGACAACCCCAACGACGGCAATTTCTGCTGCAATGGGGTTGTCCTGGCCGACAACACACCCACGGCCAAGAGCTATAACATGAAGAAGATCTATCAGCCCATCGACTTCGCGCTCAAGGACAGCAGCTCTGCCACCTTCACCTTCAAGAGCAAACTCCAGCAGCGCGTACTTGATGATGTGATCGTCTACTACAGCCTTCTCGAGGACGGCATAGAATATGCTCACGGCGCCATCATCAACCTCAACCTCGCCCCAGGCGAGTCTACCGATATGATGCTGCCCGAGGCCAAGCGCGCCAGCGCTGCGCCCAACAACCGTGCGGCTGAGTACTTCGTACGTTTCAGGGCCTGTCAGAAAGCCGCTACCGAGTGGGCGCCTGCCGGCTTCGAAGTGGCCTCCGAGGAAATCCAAATCCGGCAGGCCACCGACCGCAAGCCCTATACCGCCACCACCAAGAAGGATGCTTCTTCGGACCTCGTCGTCGAGAAGACCAGCACTTCCGCCACCATTACCGGCGCCAACTTCTCTGTCCGATTCAGCGGAGGACAGCTGACGGCCTATAGCCTAAAAGGTCGCAACCTATTGGCGGCTCCCCTTACCCTCAATGTCTTCCGCCTACCCACCGACAACGAGCGAGGCCGCACTGGCACCTACGACCAAATGGGACTGCGCAAGCTCATAAAGACCGCAGGGTCGCTGACCGTCACCCAAACCGACGACCATCAGAGCGTCATCGTCGACGTCACCAACACCTACTCCACCAGCGGCGGCAATCGTTTCCTTCTGCATCAGACCTTCCGCATCCTTGCCGACGGCGCCGTCATCCTGAATGCCAGCATCGACCCGCCCAAGGGCGTCGAACTACCCCGATTGGGTCTGCGCGCCGAATTGACAAAGGACTTCGAGCAGATGACTTGGCTCGGCCGCGGACCGCAGGACAGCTACCGCGACCGCAAGGAGGCCGCCCTCGTCGACGTCCACCACAGCCGAGTCAGCGACGAATGGACCAACTACGTACTGCCTCAGGAACAAGGCAATAAGGAAGAGGTTCGCTGGCTGGCCCTCACCGACTCCGAGGGCACCGGTCTTCAAGTCGTAGCCCCCGAGCAGATGGC
This sequence comes from uncultured Bacteroidales bacterium, assembly GCA_902803195.1. Classification (GTDB taxonomy): domain Bacteria; phylum Bacteroidota; class Bacteroidia; order Bacteroidales; family Bacteroidaceae; genus Physcousia. Next base: position 219 of record CADCOX010000282.1, on the reverse strand, counting down.
CGCCAGCTGTGGACATTGGCGCCCAGAGGACAACTACACCGACGGCGGTAACCGCAAGAAACACCCCTATGAGATGTCGTTCATCAGCAATACCGTCCTCAACCTCGATGCCTACAACCGCGCCCTTGGCAACGCCAGCTGCGGTCCCGACGTCATCGACAAATACCGCATCCGCGCTGCCAAAACCCACCTCTCCTTCATCTTCATACCCATCTTCGA
>CADCOX010000281.1 GCA_902803195.1 uncultured Bacteroidales bacterium | reverse complement strand
GGAACCGCCCAAGCATTGGACAGCCTACGAGAACCGCAATCCCGTTGGCTCCTACGTGACCACCTTCCGCGTGACGAAGGAGATGCTCTCGAAGAACTTGATTCTCCATTTCGGAGGTGTTCATTCTGCCATGTACGTTTGGGTGAACGGGCGAAAGGTAGGCTACAGTCAGAACTCCATGTCACCTGCTGAGTTCGACGTCACCGGCTACCTGCGCGAGGGCAACAACCGACTGGCAGTGGAAGTCTATCGCTGGAGCGACGGCAGCTACTTGGAGGATCAGGACATGTGGCGTCTCTCGGGCATCTTCCGCAGCGTGCAGCTCTGGGTGCGCCCGCCCACTCATATCGCCGACTATCGGGTGACGGCGATTCCCAATGCAGACTTCAGTCAGGCCAGCATCACGGCTGATATTGCGCTCTGCAACACAGGGAAAACCACAGCCAAGAACAAGCGACTGCAGTTCCTCGTCGATGGCACGACTTTGGAGCAGTCCGTGGCCACCCTTGCCCCGGGCGATACCACCCACGTGCAACTCCACTATCAGTTGGACAACCCTAAGCTCTGGTCGGCAGAGCAGCCCCATCTCTATCCCTTCAGCATCGAGTTGCGCGACGCTCAGGATGCCGTCGTCGAACATTTCGATTATCACCTTGGCGTGAAGCGCGTGGAGTGTGTGGGCGAAGTCTTCAAGGTCAATGGCAAGAATGTCAAGCTGCGCGGAGTCAATCGCCACGACCACCACCCACGCACTGGCCGCTATGTCGATGATGCCACCTACGAGCAGGACATCCGTCTGATGAAGCAGGCCAATGTCAACTTCCTGCGCACCTCTCACTATCCCGACCGCGAGTATCTCTACGAGCTCTGTGACCGCTGGGGTATCTACGTGATGGACGAGGCCAACCACGAGACTCATGGATACGGCTATGCTAACAAGGTGATGGGCGAGGACCCGACGTTCCGGCAGGCTCATGTCGACCGCGCAGAATCGCTGGTCAAACGCGATGTCAACCACCCTTGCGTGATCCTCTGGAGCCTCGGCAATGAGGGCGGCGTAGGACCCAACATCGAGGCTATGTACAATAAGGTGCGCGAACTCGACCCGACCCGTCCGCCGTTCTATGACAGCGACCGCCGCTACTCCGCCCTCTGGGACGACAGCTACCTCACGCCTGACAACCTGAAAAAGAATGCCCAGCAGGTCACCGACAAGCCTTTCATGATGCGTGAGTACGCCCACGCCATGGGAAACTCCCTAGGCAACCTCCAGGAATACTGGGACGTCATCTACGCCGACAGCAGCATCGCCGGCGCCGCTGTATGGGATTGGGTAGACCAGGGCATCTGGAAGCCCCTCTCTAACTCCCCCCGTGGGGGGGAGGACTTCAGTTCCTCTGGAGACGGAGGGAGCAATTCTTCTCAAAACCACTTCAGTTCCTCTGGAGACGTGGCAAGTAATTCTTCTCAAGACCTATCAAGCGGAAACGCAACCCTCCCCCCCACGGGGGGAGTCGGAGAGGGGCTTTACCTCTATGGTGGCGACTTCGGCGATCAGCCCAACGACGGAAACTTCTGCATCAACGGACTGATAGCCGCCGACCGCATACCCCATCCCCACTACTTCGAGCTCCGACATGTCTATCAGCCGCTCCAGTTCGTGCGCGAGGGAGACAAGATTCGCATCGTCAATCGTGACAGCTTCACAGATCCGAGCGAGTACGATCTGACATGCGACACTTTGCACTTCTCCTCAGAGACCCTCTTGAACGTCAGTGCCCGTCTGCGTCGAGATACGCCTTGGGCCAAGGCAGGCTTCGTCGTTGCCAGCGAACAATTTATGTTGCAGCCCTACGTCTTCCCCTCGCAGATAGCAGGGAAAGCCGCTAAAGTGAGCCGTGAGAATGGCGCCGTCGTCCTGACCACCAAGAACGGCATCATCACGATTGACCCGTCGGGCGCCCTCTCCAGTTGGTTGGTCGACGGGCAGCAGATGCTTCAAGCCCCCTTGGAGCCCTATTTCTGGAAGCCCGTCAACGACAATCAGCGTGCCGCAGGCTTCGAACAGCGGTTAGGCGCATGGAAGGAGGCTGCCACTGGGCGCATCGTGAAGTCCATCACGTCGAAGAAGTCCAAGACGGGTACGATCGTCACGGCAGAGATGTCGCTTCCCTTAGGAGCCGACTACACGTTGACCTATACCATCACTGCCGATGGACGCATCAAAGTGGATGCTGACTATCGTCCCACCCATGACTCCATCCCGCTGATGCCTAAGTTCGGCATGCGCATGCGCTTGCCTGCCGACATGACGGACATTGCCTATTATGGTCGCGGACCTTGGGAAAACTATCCCGACCGCAAGCGCTCTGCCTTCATCGGCCGTTACGCGATGCCGCTCTCGGAGTTCGAGACGGAGTATGTGAAGCCTCAGGACAACGGCAATCGCTGTGATGTCCGTTGGTTTGAGATCTCGTCTCCCCAAAGGACACTCCGCATCGATGGCTGCCAGCCGCTCTGCATCCGTGCGTGGGACTACGGCGAGGAAGATCTCACCGACGCGCGCCATCCGCAGGACGTCGCCCGTGGACGCTTCGTCAACGTGAACATCGACTTGAACATTCATGGCGTAGGGGGTGTCGACACTTGGGGAGCACGTACCCTACCTCAGTATACCATTCCGGGCAATCAACCCTATCATTATAGTTTTATTCTCAGTTGCTCACCCAAGGCCTTGCCCTGAACCTGTCGAAGGGCTAAGTATCGGTAACCCTCAGTCCTCTGAGCGTTTGCTGCTGCGTCCGTCGCAAGGAGCGTTGCGCAGCAAGTGGGCGGTATACTCCCTGACAGGGCAAAAGCATTCCCCTCGACGCTTTTTCGAGTGAAGCGAGTCTGAAGAACTACTTTAACTTCCATAACATACGAAACTTAGTAGAACTACCCATGGAAAAGAAAACTTTGAAAGCCATCTTCGTCAATGGCAGTCCACGAAAGAACAAGAACACCGCCCAGATGCTCGAGAGCGCCATGCGTGGCGCTGAGGCTGCTGGCGCGCAGACCGAACTCATCCACCTCTACGACATCGACTTCAAGGGTTGCAAGAGCTGCTTCGCCTGCAAGCTAAAGAACTCCAAGTGCAATGGCGTATGCGCCCTGAAGGACGATCTGCGTCCCGTGCTCGAGCGTTGTCGCGAGGCCGATGTCATCGTGCTCGGCGCCCCCGTCTACTACAGCTATCCTACGGGTGAACTACGCTCGTTCATGGAGCGTCTCTGCTTCCCCGTAGGCACCTACCTCTACGAGAACGGCAAGCACATCACCCTGCGCGACAAGGTCATCCCCACCGCCATGATCTTCACCATGAACTGCCCCGAGGACTATATGCAGCAGATAGGCTATCCGCCCATCTTGGAAGAGAACACCAAGGTGATGGCCGACATCTTCGGCTACTCCGAGACGCTCTACGCCTGCAATACCTATCAGTTCAACGACTACTCCCGTTACGATTTCAACCTCTTCAGCGAGGAGGACAAGCGCCGTTACCGCGACGAGCATTTCCCCATCGACCTGCAGAACGCCTACGAGCTCGGACAGCGATTAGTGCAGAAAGCTCAGGAGGCAGTGTGAAGAAAACGGATTGATTAACCTCATAGAGATGAAACTGCAACCGGTCAAGCAGAATGGCCTTGTCGGCTTTGCCGATGAGACGGGGAATGTTGTCATTCCCTGCCAATGGCGCGATGCGCGGGGTTTCCATTGCGGTCGTGCGTGGGTCAGGGATCACCTGGGGAAGTATGGTTTCATCGATGAGGCTGGTGTCTTGGTCATTCCCTGCATGTGGCAGCGCGTCTATTCTTTCAGCGAGGAGTTGGCTGCGGTGCAGGACGCAGATGGCAAGTGGGGGTATATTGACAAAGAGGGAAGGGTCGTCATCCCCTGTCAGTGGACGAGTGCCCGCTCCTTCACCCATGGCCGAGCTGCCGTAGTGACTAATGCCGGCGTATTCTATCATATCGACAAACAAGGCAATCGTACATCCTTCTCCCTCTTTCGTCGCCTCTTTCATTGGCTTTTCTCCTCACGGTAAGGTACAGTTAGGATGGAATGAGCGTCCATACGCTAATTCACGTACTATACGCTCAGCCCTTTACGTATATACGCGCAGCCCTTTACGTATATACGCACAGCCTCACACGTACTATACGCGCAGCCCTTTACGTATATACGCGCAGCCTTTCACGTACTATACGCTCAGCCCTTCACGTATATACGTGTGAGGCCTTACGTATATAGAGCGGCCGATGTCCATCCTACGATAAGGGCTTTGATGTTATTTGTTTTGGGATGGTAAAAAGGATGAACCTATGCTCATCGGTCTGAGAGCATAGGTTCATCTATGAGTGGGAGAGAGGTTGTGGCCTCGCGAACGAGTGCCCGTTCTTCTTTATTCAGCTACCATCTTGCAGATGTTGACGACGGTCATCATGGCCTTCTGCATCGACTGGATGGGCACGAACTCGTGGCGGCCATGGAAGTTGAGGCCACCGGCAAAGATGTTGGGGCAGGGCAGACCCTTGAACGAGAGCTGGGCGCCATCGGTGCCGCCTCGGATAGCCTTGACCTTGCATGCCATGCCAGCCTCCTCGATGGCCCGGCGTGCGATATCAATGATGTGCTCCTTGCCCTCGAGTTGCTGTTTCATGTTGTAGTACTGGTCGCGGATGTCGGCATGCACGACGTCCTTGCCATAGCGCTCCTCGAAGACGGCCACGAGGTCGGCCACGAAGTCCTTGCGCTGCTCGAAGCGTTGACGGTCGTGGTCGCGGATGATGTAGCTGAGGGTGGCCTCTTCGACGGTGGCACGAATGCCGGTGAGATGGTAGAAGCCCTCGTAGCCCTCGGTGCGTTCGGGCACCTCGGTGATGGGCATCGACTGCGCGAACTCAGCAGCGATGCGACAGGCATTGCGCATCTTGTCCTTGGCATAACCCGGGTGGACGTTCAGGCCTCGGATGTGGATGGTGGCGCTGGCCGCG
>CADCOX010000280.1 GCA_902803195.1 uncultured Bacteroidales bacterium | reverse complement strand
CCCGACCGTGCGAAGGTGGCTAAGCAGCGCGCAAAGGCAAGAAAGAAAGCCGCCAAGGCCAAGCGTAAGAAGCGGTAGGCATTTATTGGGGGCAATATCTTCGTAGTTGGCGAAGGTTTACTCGGCGACAAAATCGCCGAGCGCTATCGAGTGATTGGGGCCGTTATTGAGTGATAGAGGCCGTTTCGAGTGATTGTGGGGCGTAACGGGGTTTGTGGGTCAATAGCTATATTATCCCATTGTCTTTTATACGTATAAAAGCGGAGGCACAGAGAAAATATCATCTCTGTGCCTTCGTGCTTTTGTGCTCTAAGAATGGCACCTCGGTGAACTGAATGTCAGTAGCGTTCTGAGCGGCCGACAAGCGTTTCAGACGCATTCCCTTCCGTCAGCGTTTCAGACGCATTTCCTTCCGTCAGCGTTTCACTTTCACTTCCTTGCCGTCATAGTTGACGAGGATGCCAGCGCCTTCTTCGCCGAAGGGTTGCGGATGGTCGCGCCCAACGAAGACAATGCGGAAGGTTCGCTGTTCAAGCATTCCCTGGAAATGGCCGCGACGCTCGCCAATCACGAGTTCACCCTTCGCCTCGTCGTAGCTGAAGGGAATCACGGCAAAGTCGCCATGCTCGTAGTTGTAGTTCGTACCTTCATCCTCGTAGAGGGTGAACTGTCCGTCGCTGCCCGTACAAACGTAGAGGGTCAGTTCGCTCGGCGCTTGTTCTGAGCTATACTGCATCACGGGACCCATAGGCAGGATGGAGCCTGCACGGACGTAGAGCGGTAGGCGCTCGTAGGGAGCAGCCACCTCCATGCGCTCGCCTCCCTCGACGTAGCGACCCGTATAGAAGTCGTACCAGCCACCTGCAGGGAAGTAGACCGATCGGCTGCGGGCACCATAGGTGTAGACGGGTGCCACCATCAGTGCAGGACCGAACATGTACTGGTCGCTCACGTCTCGCACTTGGCGGTCGGCTGTGAAGTCCATCACCAGCGGGCGCATCAGCGTGTAGTCCTTGGCCCAAGCCATGCCCGCCATCGAGTAGAGGTAGGGCATCAGTTGGTAGCGGAGGCGTGTGTAGTAGACGATGGAGCGGTAAGCGGGGTCGCCCTCATGGGCAATATTCCAGACCTCGCGGCAGGGGAACTGGCCGTGAGCGCGGTAGAGCGGGCAGAAGGCACCGAACTGGTACCAACGCGTCTGCAGTTCTTGCCACTCGCGCCAGTCGTCGGTCAGCGTGCCGTTGGCGAAGGCTGCCTGCGCGCCATAGTAGCGGTTCTCGATGGTGAAACCTCCGATGTCCATCGTCCAGAAGGGTATGCCGCTGACCGAGAAGTTCAGTCCAGCCGTGATCTGTGCCTTCATGTCCTCCCAGCGCGAAGCAATGTCGCCGCTCCAAGTGGCTGTGGAATAGCGCTGTAGGCCTGCGAAGCCCGAGCGCGTCAGCAGGAATACACGGCGGTTCTCGTCGGCTTCGCGCTGCCCTTCGTAGATGGCTTTGGCGTTCATCAGGGCGTAGGCATTGAAGTATTGTGTCGACGGTCCGAGGGCTGTAGGTCCGCAGAGTGCCTTGCGATAGTCCATGTCGGTGCAGTCCGTCACGTTGGGTTCACTGGCGTCCATCCACCATGCATCGATGCCGAGGGGGTAGAGGTGCTCTCGCATCTGCTGCCAAAAGAGGCGGCGTGCGTCGGCGCTATAGGCATCGTAGAACGAACCAATGTAGCCTGGTCCCACCCAGTCGCGGATGCTGTCCTCGACGGCTTGGCGGTACATCCATCCATGTTCGTCGAACTCGCGGAAGTGCTCGGTACCTGCGTAGAACTTGGGCCATACCGAGATCATCAGATGGGCGTTCAGCGCGTGGATGCTGTCGACCATCGCCTTGGGGTCGGGGAAACGTGTCTTGTCGAATTCGTGGCTACCCCATTGGTCTTCGGGCCAATAGAACCAGTCGAGGACGATGTTGTCAATCGGTATCTGTCGGCTGCGGAACTCGCCAAGCGTCGAGAGCAGTTCGTCCTGCGTCTTGTAGCGCTCGCGGCTCTGCCAGTAGCCCATGGCCCAACGCGGCATCACGGGAGCCTTGCCTGTGAGCGTGCGGTAGCCGCTGACCACCTCGTCCATCGTAGTGCCAGCTACGAAGTAGTAGTCCATCTGCTCTTGCATCTCGCTCCACCACGACATCTGACGGCTCTCCTCGTCGCTCACGGGAGCCATTGCGCGCAGGCCGAAGTACGACTTGCCGCCATCGGGTCGCCATTCCACGCGTAGACGGGCTCGTGAGCCTGCCTCCATCGGCACTTCGAAGCGCCAGCTGTTGGGGTTCCAGGCCGCACGCCAGCGCTCGGGCACCACCAGCTGGTCGTCTACGTAGACCTTCACGTAGCCAGCGTAGTAGAGTTGGAAGCGGTGCAGACCGCTCGCCCGTGCCTCCAGCTCGCCCTCTAAAGTGACGTTGCTGCCGCCGAAGGGGAAGTCCTCGGGCAGGTTGACCGTCCGCTGCAGGTGGGCAGCGCGGTCGTTGACCTCGAAGTAGAGCGAGTCTTCGCGTCGCACCAGTGAGGGCGTTTCAGCGTCGGCTGCCACGTACGTCCCCGTGAGGGCTCCTTCATTTCCGTCCTTGTCGCGCAGGAGGAATACCTCGCCCAGCTGCGCGTAGGGGCGTGGGTTGCCGAAGCGGCAGAGCGAGTAACTGTCCCATAGCAGGCCGTAGCCCTCGGTGGAGACCACGAACGGAATGGACACCTTTGTGTTGTACTGGAAAAGTTCTTCGTTGCGACCTTTGTAGTTGAATTCGTCCGACTGATGTTGCCCCAGTCCGTAGAGGCCTTCGTCGTCGGCTGTCGAGGCGAACACTTGGCGCACGGAGTAGCCCTTGCGGCCTTCCACCTCAATGGGACGGAATGAGCGCCCACCCTCGGCCTCGGCCAGCAGCAGGCGTCCCTCGGCATCGCTGAAGTGGACCACTCCCGTCTGTAGGGATACGGCAGCCGTCACGCGCGCTGTGCGTACCAGCACCGAGTCCTCACGATCTTCGACGGTGAAATCCACCGCACTCTGCTGTGGTAGCACGACAAGGCTCTCCGTGTCCTTAAAGCGACGCTCGGGAGTGGCAGACACGCGTATCAGGCAGTCGCCCAGCACTTGGATTCGCACTTGTCGGGCCGCGGTGTCAGAGCGCTCCGTCAGGTGTACGATGATGCCATCGCGTGTGCGCTCCACGCCTGTGCCATTTTGGCAGGCCGTCATAGCTATCACTCCGACGACCATCAGCACTGCCCATCTACTGAAAGACAACATTTTCTTCATAATCGGTATTCAGTTTGTTAGTTGCTCATGAATAAGTTAAGCTTAAGCAAATGCTCAGGGGTTCAGATGTTCCACAGCTCAGGCGCTGCTCGCCCAACTGCCCCTCGCCCAACAGCTTAGCGCACAAAGGCTCAGTTGCCCAAAAGGCTTAGCATAGACCCATCGAGCGCAAAATTACTACTTTTTTTCGTATGCCAAATGAAAACCGCTATTTTTTTTGATGAAATTAAAACAAATAAAGGTACGCGCGCGAGAAACCATCGTTGTCAGTAGCCTCACACGTATATACGCATCGCCTAGCACGTATATACGCATCGCCTCACACGTACTATACGCGAAGGCCTACACGTATATACGTATAGCCTCACACGTACTATACGCATAGCCCTACACGTATATACGCATCGCCTCACACGTACTATACGCATAGCCCTTCGCGTATAGTAAGCTGACTTTACCTGTCTTTTCGTGCCGTTTTTATGTGTCTTTCGCGTTGTAGAATGCCTCCGGATTTGACAACGCTTATTGTACGCTTGAGTTGCCGAAGCGGATAAGGCTAATAGACCTTGTCAACTAACTCGAGCCCGTAGGAATGCACCTCTCCGTCCACGGCATCTTCTATCCACTTGGCAAAGCTATCGTTGCCGCTGCGGTCGGTGAAGAAATCATCGGTCAGCAGGATAGTGTGCTGTGTCAGGGCCTCCTCTTGTCGCGTGATGATATCATCCCATAGGAAGATGCCGCAAGATGGGATGTTATCCTTGAGTTGCTGCACAAAGGTCTTGAGGTTTTGCTGCTGAAGGTCGCCGTCGGCTCTTGTGGCCTTGTCGTTGCGATGAGCATCAAAATAGGTCTGTACATTGGCCAACGCTTCATCGCGAACGGAGCAACCATATAGAATCTTAACCCGCTCGCCATAATCGCGATGCAACGATAGCAGACAATCCAGGATGATG
>CADCOX010000279.1 GCA_902803195.1 uncultured Bacteroidales bacterium | reverse complement strand
GCTTTCACTTTGCCTGTAGCTAAGCCAGAGAACTCAACATCGTGGAAATCAATCAACCCGAAGACATACTGCAGGTTGATGCCACGGAGGTCGGCATAGAGGGTGTCGGTAGGTTGTCGCGAGACACGTCCGTCGACCTGCAGGTGGCGCCCGAGCTGCGAGATCTGGAATCCATTGACGTCGACAATGCCGTCGTGGAGATTCACCTGGGACTCATGGACGTTCCAGACGGTGTCGGACACCACGACCTGAGTGGGATGGAAGGTGATGTCGGCCCCGAGCTTATGGGCGTTGTCGCGAAGGAACTTTGCCGTTGTGGAGAGCGCGCCTCGCTGTGAGGGCAGGTTGTGGTCGTCCCACGTGATGACGGTGCTGAGCCGGTCGTTGCGTGCGCCCGCATCGAAGGTGAGGTCGAGTGGACCGTTCTCCATCATACGCTGAAGCGTCACGAAGGTCATCAGACTATCGCCGTCCTGACGAGCCAGCAGGCTGACGGCTCGCAGGTCCTGAGCGCCGTAGACGAAGTGCGGGAGGTCGGCCTGGAGCGAGAAACGCTTGGCCGGTCCGTCGATAGAGCCTTCGATGTAACCCGGCTCGGGCAGGTCGATGTCCGACTGGATGAACTGTTGGAGCGGCGCGATGTCCCAGACGTTAACGGAGAAGTTGAGCTGATCGTCGGTCTCTTGGCTGGATGCTTTCGGCGCTTTGATCAAAGAGGGTAGGGCACCGTGCAGCAATTGTTGCATCGTGGTAGCCAGATCTGCATAGTGGAAATGTCCGTCGGCATGAGCATCGATGAAGTCGCCTCGCGCGATGAAGTGATGCCCGTGGTCGTCGTTGTTGAAGGCCAGACGCAGCGACTGGAGGTCGTAGTACTGCTTGCTGTTGTGGACACCTACGTCGTGAATATCGACGAATCCGTTCAGGTGCTCCAGCAGGTCTTTGTTCAGGCGCACGTCGACATGGCTCTGCAGGTCGGTGGTGATGTCGAACTCATAGTTGTCGTCGTCGAGGGCAGCTATCATCTTGAGTTGTCGCCGCGACAGCTGTACATCTGCAACGAACACATCGAGGCGCTCGCCCTTGATGGTCAGGTCGGTAGCCTTCACTTGTCCCTGTGCCGTACGCGCACGAACACTTCCTTCGACATCGGCCACGACGGTGAGGTTGTTGACGGGGAAATCCTCTTGTTGCAGGAGGGTGGCGAGAAGGATGTCCTCGGTCTCGGCATGCAGTTCAAACAGGTCGCTCGCTGTCAGTTGTCCCTTGACTTTCGCGTTGCCGATGGCCGTCTGCACGACAAGGTCGGCAGCACTTGAGCGTGGCTTATGACGTCCTTCTAAGGTACCCGCTACACGCACATCGCCCAGGCGCGCAATGAGTTCGGCAGTCTCGGGCTTAAGTGGCGCTTTGTTGCCGGACTGAGCGAGCAATTGCAGGATAGGCTGATAGAAGGATTGGTCGGCTGCGAACTGCTGGAGGTCGAGATGCAGGTCGTCGAGCGGCACGACGAGCGTCGTATCGGACGTGTTAAGATGGGCTTTCGCCTTGCAGTTGAGGGTCAGGCCATCGGCATCGACGGCAAGATGGTTGAGGTTCAGCTGCTGATTGTAGCGCGTGAGTTCGGTCTTCACATTAATGCGCCGATTGAGCGTCTGTAGCGACGGGACGAACGGAGCCAGATCAGAGGGTGTGACGAAGCCCTCGAGGTGCATGGCCGCACGACCGCCCTCGATGAATTTCCAGGGCTCTTTGGCCCTCGTCGTAGCCGTCAGTCGGCAATTGATTTCGGAGTTGGGGAGGCGTACGTTCAGGGGCGAGACATAGATGCGCGTCGGGGTGGCTTCGGCCGCCAGAGAGATGTCGTCAAGCCTTAATCTACTGAATGATTCGGTAAAACTTAACTCGTTGATTTTAATTGATGCAGAACTATCGGTTAAAGCGTTGATTGAAGCCTTTAGCCTCAGACTGTCCAAGCGCAGGTGTGCGATGCTGAAGTGTGGCGTCGTGGGCTCGTAGGTCAACTCGTGTGAGAGTGAACCACGGCGTACGACGATGCTCGAGATGGCGAGGTCGAGGGGCGTGTGGGTTGTGTCCTGCGATGCGAATCGGTCGAGGATGAACTGGAAGTTATAAGGTTGGTCGGGGGCGTGCCGGCGCAGCCTGACATCGTAGCCGAAGAGTTGGACATTGTCGATGCGTATGCGGCCCTGCATGAGTTGCCACACATCCATCTTCGCGCTGAGGCGCACGGCCGACAAGAGGGTGTCGTTCTGCTGATCGAGGAGCAGGACGTCGTCGAGCACCAGACGGTTGAACAGCCCGAGGCGAGCATTGCCCAGCTTGACCTCCGTCTTCAGTTCGTCGCTGAGCACATCAGATGCCTTCGCGGCCAACCACCGCTGACATGCAGGTGTGGCCGTGAAGAGTAATAGTCCGAGGTAGGCGAAAAGCACTAATCCTACCACGAAACGGATGATATAACTGAATGTTTTGATGTCTCAGTTGCTGTTTACGACAACAAAAGTACGGTTTTTTCGTTTCTTAGGCAAAAATCTTTGGTGTTTATGCGTGTTATTTGACCTTTTTTCGTTAATTTTGCGCAGTTTTTAGCTAAAACCATTTTTTATTACTGTTTTTTATATGGCAAATGTAATCAAGTTACGCAAAGGCCTCGACGTAAACCTGAAGGGCAAGGCAAACTTGGAAACATGCACGCTGAAAGCCGAGGGCCAGTTCGCGCTGGTTCCCGACGATTTCTGTGGCATGAAGCCCAAGGTTGTCGTCAAAGAAGGTGACGCAGTCAAGGTCGGGGATGCCTTGTTCGTTGACAAGAACCATCCCGAAGTGAAGTTCGTTTCGCCTGTCAGTGGCATCGTGGCCCTCGTGGAGCGCGGTGAGCGCCGCAAGGTGATGAGCGTTCGCGTAGATGCCGACGGCAAGCAGGAAGCAGTGGCTTTCACGGAGAAAGACCCGCTGAAGCTGCTTCTCGCGAGCGGCCTCTTCGGCTTCTTCCGCATGCGTCCCTACGACGTTGTGGCGAACCCCGAGGACAAGCCCAAGGCCATCTTCGTGAGTGCTTTCAACAGCATGCCTCTGGCAGCCGACTTCGAGTATGTCCTGAAGGGACAGGAGAAGGAGTGGCAGGCTGGTCTGTCGCTGTTGGCCAAGATCGCCAAGGTGAACCTCGGCATCAGCGCCAAGCAGACGGCTCCTGCCCTGACAGCTGCCAAGGATTGCACCATCACCGTCTTCGATGGTCCTGCTCCTGCGGGCAACGTAGGCGTGCAGATCAATCATGTCAGCCCCATCAACAAGGGCGAAGTCGTTTGGACGTTAGGCGCCGAAGAGGTTATCTTCATCGGTCGTCTGGTACTGACGGGCAAGGTTGACCTGACCCGCACGATTGCCGTCGCAGGTAGCGAGGTGAAGGCTCCCAAGTACGCTAAGGCGCTTGTGGGTCAGCCACTCGCCGCAGTACTGGCCGGACAGCTCGACGAGCAGAAGAGCCTGCGCATCATCAACGGCAACCCCATGGTGGGCGTGAAGACCTCCAAGGACGGCTTCCTCGGAGCTCATGCTACGGAAGTGACCGTCATCCCCGAGGGCGACGATGTCCACGAGATGCTCGGATGGATCGCTCCGCGTTTCAAGGAGTTCTCCACCAGTCGCAGTTATTTCAGCTGGCTGAAGCCCAAGAAGACCGAGTACACGCTGGATGCCCGTGTGAAGGGTGGCGAGCGCCACATCATCATGTCGGGCGAGTACGACCGTGTGTTCCCCATGGACATCTACGCCGGCTACCTTGTCAAGGCCATCATCGCAGGCGACATCGACCGCCAGGAAGCGCTCGGCATCTACGAGGTAGCACCTGAGGATTTCGCCATCGCTGAGTTCGTCGACAGTTCAAAGCTCGAATTGCAACGCATCGTCCGCGAGGGATTGGACATCCTAAGAAAAGAGAATATGTAAGAAGCGGACCCTCTCCCCGCCCTCCCTTGTAGGGAGGGAGTGGTCACCTTCGATAAACATATAAATCATGAGTATACATATTAAATAGTAAAGGATTCTGCTCCCTCCCTACAAGGGAGGGCAGGGGGTGGGTCTGATGTCTATTATGAATGCATTAAGAAAATTTTTCGACAAGATAAAGCCGAACTTTGAGGAGGGTGGCAAGCTCCATGCCTTCCGTTCGCTTTATGATGGTTTCGAGACGTTCGCGTTTGTGCCCAACACGACCTCGGGTCGCGCCGGCACCCACGTCCACGACGCCATCGACAGCAAGCGCATCATGTCGCTCGTTGTCATCGCGCTTGTGCCTGCGTTGCTCTTCGGTATGTACAATGTAGGTTATCAGAACGCGCTCGCTGCCGGCCAACTGGAGAACGCCACCTTCTGGGGCATGTTCTGGTTCGGCTTCCTGGCTGTGCTGCCTAAGATTATCGTCAGCTACGTCGTCGGTCTGGGCATCGAGTTCACCGTGGCTCAGTGGAAGAACGAGGAGATCCACGAAGGCTTCCTCGTCTCGGGTATCATCATCCCGATGATTGTTCCAGTCAACACGCCGCTGTGGATGCTCGCCATCGCCACTGCCTTCGCCGTCATCTTCGCCAAGGAGATCTTCGGTGGTACCGGCATGAACATCTTCAACGTAGCGCTCATCACGCGCGCGTTCCTCTTCTTCTCCTATCCTTCGAGCATGACGGGCGATGACACCGTATGGGTGGCTCAGAACACCATCTGCGGCCTCGGCTTCGACGTGCCCGACACGTTCTCCGCTGCTACACCGCTCGGCGAGATTGCCGCTGGCGCTACTGCTCTCTCTTCGAGCTTCTGCGACCAGGTCTGTGGCTTCATCCCCGGTTCCATCGGTGAGACCAGCGTCATCGCCATCGCTCTCGGCGCTATCCTGCTCCTCTGGACGGGTGTCGCTTCGTGGAAGACCATGCTGAGCGTCTTCGTAGGCGGTGCTCTGACGGCTTGGCTCTACAACGCCCTCGGCCTCTCGCCCCTCGATGCTTGCCAGCACATCGTCCTCGGTGGCTTCTGCTTCGGTGCCGTGTTCATGGCCACCGACCCCGTCACCTCGGCTCGCACCGAAGGCGGCAAGTGGGTCTATGGCTTCCTCATCGGCTTCGTGGCCATCACGGTGCGCGTGCTCAACCCCGGTTACCCCGAGGGCATGATGCTCGCCATCCTGCTGATGAACCTTGCTGCTCCGCTCATCGACTACTGCTTCGTCAGCCGTAATATCTCGAAACGTGCTAAGCGTGCTGCTAAGTGAAAAGTGAAAAATGAATGAATGAACAATAAAAGTATCCATTAATCTAAGAAAAATGATTCTTGAGAAGAAAGAGAAATCTGTTTTATCGGCAAACGTAAAATATATTTTTCGCTTTTCACTCCGTCACTTTTCACTTTATACCTAAGTATTATGGCAAAGAAATTCATATGCAGTCAATGCGGCCAGACGTTCGAAGCCGCATCCATGCCCGACAAGTGCCCTATCTGCGGCGCCGACATTTCCCACATCACAGAGGTGAAGTCGAAGGGCATCAACACCAACGGTAATGTCTACACCATCTGCTACGCAGCAGTCATGGTGGTGCTCGTAGCTTTCCTGCTGGCCTTCGTGAGCAGCGCGCTCAAGTCGAAGCAGGATGCCAACGTGGCTATCGACAAGAAGAACCAGATACTTGCTTCGCTGAACGTGCGCGGCCTGGCCAAGAGCGAGGTCGAAGGCAAGTACGACGAATTGATCCAAGAGACTTGTGTGCTGACTCCCGACGGTCAGGTCGTTCCTGACGCCGACGCCTTCGACGTCGAGACCAAGGAGATTGGCGAGAAGTTCCCTGTTTACAAGGCAAAGACAGCTGAAGGCGCCGATGCCCTCGTGCTCCCCTTGAAAGGCCGTGGCCTCTGGGGTGGCCTATGGGGCTATGTCGCCGTCACTCCCGACCTGCAGAAGGTTCTTGGCGCTTACTTCGACCATGAGAGCGAGACCGCCGGTCTGGGTGCCCTCATCAAGGAAGCTAAGTTCCAGGAGCAGTTCATCGGTCGTCCCGTCATGGGTCCTGATGGCAACGTCGCCCTGACCGTTGTCAAGAAGGGCGCTAGCGAAGGCGAGACCCAGGTGGACGGTGTCACGGGTGCCACGCTGACCTCCAAGGGCGTCGGCGAGATGGTGCTCTCCGGCATTCAGCAGTATGTCAACGCGCTTGGCGGTGCCAAGCCTGCCGGCGGTTGCTGCAAGAAGGCCGAGAAGTGCTGCGACAAGCCCGACTGCACCTGCGCCGAGAAGAAGCTCTGCGCCTGCAAGGACGGCAGCTGCGGCGATGCAGCCTGCAACTGCGCCGACGCTAAGTGCTGCGCTCGCGAGGAATGCCCCTGCGCTTCGTGCGAGAAAGTTGCTCCCTGCGCCAAGGCCGAAGGCTGCGAGAAGGCTGAAGGTTGTGGCGGTTGCCCCGAAGAGGCTGCTGCCCACAAGTGCAAGAGCGGTAGCGACTGCTGCAAGAGCGGCCAGTGTGATAAAAGTGGTTCCTGCGGGAAGCCCGGTTGCGATGGCGACAAGGCTTGCTGCGGCCAGCGTTAACTTTTAACTCATCATTCAAGAAAGTTGTGTATGTTGTCGTTCCACGACAACTCAAAAAACTCAAAAATTATGAGCCAACTATTATCAAAGCAAAATCAAGAGGCACTGGTAGCACCGCTTAACCTGAACAACCCCGTCGTCGTCCAGGTGCTCGGTATCTGCTCCGCGCTTGCCGTCACGGCACAGCTCGAGCCTGCCATCGTGATGGGTCTCTCCGTGACCATCATCACCGCCTTCTCCAACCTGATTATATCCCTCATCCGCAAGTCCATCCCCAACCGCATCCGCATCATCGTGCAGCTGGTCGTGGTGGCCGCGCTGGTGACCATTGTCTCCCAGGTGCTCAAAGCCTTCGCCTACGACGTCAGCGTACAGCTCAGCGTCTACGTCGGCCTCATCATCACCAACTGTATCCTCATGGGTCGCTTGGAGGCGTTCGCCATGATGAATAAGCCCTGGCCTTCGTTCCTCGACGGTATCGGCAACGGTATTGGCTATGCCATCATCCTCGTCGTCGTCGCTTTCTTCCGTGAATTGCTCGGCAACGGCACCCTCCTCGGCTTCCAAGTCGTCCCCCAGTGGTGCTACGACCACGGCTACGTCAACAACGGTATGATGACCATGCCCGCCATGTCCCTCATCATCGTCGGCTGCGTCATCTGGGCACACAGAGCGTATAACAAAGATTTAGTCTAATTCACAATGCATAATTCAAAATTCATAATTGGCTGCGCGGTGAACTCCCGACGTTTGACCTTAAACGCCGGAACGGCGTACTAATTGTGAATTATGAATTGATAATTATGAATTAAAACAAAGAATTATGGAACATCTATTAAGCCTATTCGTCCGCTCCATCTTCGTGGACAATATGATCTTCGCCTTCTTCCTCGGCATGTGCTCCTACTTGGCCGTGTCCAAGACCGTGAAGACAGCCCTCGGACTCGGCGTGGCAGTCACCTTCGTGCTGCTCATCACCGTGCCCGTCGACTACCTCTTGCAAGTGTACGTTCTCGGCCCCGACTGCCTAGTCCAGGGCGTAGACCTGAGCTTCCTCTCGTTCATCCTCTTCATCGCCGTGATTGCCGCTATGGTGCAGTTGGTCGAGATGATCGTCGAGCGCTTCAGCCCCTCGCTCTACGCCGCCCTCGGCATCTTCCTCCCCCTCATCGCCGTGAACTGCGCCATCATGGGCGCCTCGCTCTTCATGCAGCAGCGCATCACCATGCCCGACACCAACTCCCAGGCCATCACCGGCATCTGGGACGCCGTAGCCTACGCCCTCGGCTCTGGCATCGGCTGGCTACTCGCCATCACCTGTCTGGCCGCCATCCGCGAGAAGATGGCCTACACCGACGTGCCACGTCCCCTCCAGGGCCTCGGCATCACCTTCATCACCGTCGGCTTGATGGCCATGGCCTTCATGTGCTTCAGTGGATTAAATCTCTAACCGACCCACCCCCAGCCCCTCCCGTCAGGGCGGGGAGAGCCTGCGGGGTGTCACGTTAAACAAAGTCTAATCATTAATCATTAAAAGAATGACCCTATAAACTTCCAAGCGCTAGCCGCTCCCCTCCCTGACGGGAGGGGTCAGGGGGTGGGTCTTCAATTATGAATACATCACTAATCTTAACAAGCATAGCAGTTTTCCTCGCTATCATCATCGCGCTGGTCATCATCCTGCTTGTTGCTAAGGCTTACCTCTCACCGAGTGGTAACGTCACCATCACTATGAATGGCAAGGACACCCTGTCCGTGCCTCAGGGTGCCAGCCTCCTCTCCACGCTGTCCGAGCAAGGCGTCTACCTCCCCTCAGCCTGCGGCGGCAAAGGCTCTTGCGGCCAATGCAAATGCCAGGTCGTAGAAGGCGGTGGCGAGATCCTCGACTCCGAGAAAGGCCACTTCACCCGCAAGGAAATCAAAGACCACTGGCGACTCGGATGCCAATGCAAGGTCAAGGGAGACCTCGGCATCAAAGTGCCCGACAGCGTACTCGGCGTCAAGGAATGGGAGTGCACCGTCATCGGCAACAAGAACGTCGCCACCTTCATCAAGGAGTACAAAGTCGCCCTGCCTCCAGGCGAGCACATGGACTTCGAGCCCGGCTCCTACGCGCAGATCAAGATCCCCGCATTCGATTGCATCGACTACGACAAGGACTTCGACAAATCGCTTATCGGCGACACCTACCTCCCCGCATGGGAGAAGTTCGGACTCTTCCCACTCAAGTGCAAGAACCCCGAACCCACCATCCGTGCCTACTCCATGGCCAACTATCCCGACGAGGGCGACATCATCACCCTCAACGTGCGTATCGCCACGCCGCCCTTCAAGCCCAAGGACCAAGGCCCTGGCTTCATGGACGTCAACCCCGGTATCGCATCCTCCTACATCTTCAGCCTCAAGCCCGGCGACAAAGTCATCATGAGCGGACCTTATGGTGAGTTCCGTCCCCAGTACGGCACCGGACGCGAGATGATTTGGGTCGGCGGTGGTGCCGGTATGGCCCCCCTGCGCGCGCAGATCATGCACATGCTGAAGGGACACGGCGTCAAGGACGAAGACCGTCAGCGCCCCATGCACTACTTCTATGGTGCACGCGCGCTGGAGGAAATCCCCTTCCTCGACGACTTCCTGCAGTTGGAGAAAGACTTCCCCAACTTCCACTTCCATCTGGCTCTCGACCGTCCAGATCCCAAGGCCGACGCAGCAGGCATCCAGTACACGCCAGGCTTCGTAGCACCTGTCATGGGCGACACCTATCTCAAAGCCCACGAGGCACCTGAAGACTGCGAATACTACCTCTGCGGACCTCCAATGATGGCCAAGACCGTGCTCGACCTGCTCCACAGCCTGGGTGTTGAGGACGACATGATACGCTTCGACAACTTCGGTGGCTAACCATTCCGCCGTTGATTTTAATAACCTTTTAATCGCATCTTGCAATGAGAGACCCGTTCCTTCTGGAGTGGGTCTCTTTTTC
>CADCOX010000278.1 GCA_902803195.1 uncultured Bacteroidales bacterium | reverse complement strand
TTGCCAGATTCCGTCGCGAGGTTGTAGAGTTATATCGCCGAGAGTAGCGGCATAAGCACCTTTTCGCGGTACTTCGATGGCAAAAGTTCCGGATGTCTTAGCCGTGAGTGTAGCGCGGACGATGCGGCAGTCCTTCCACTCGCAGGCTACTTCGGCTCCACCACGGATGCAAAGTCCGCTGAAGCGTCCCTCAGACCATGCAGCAGGGAGGGCAGGCAGGAACTGGAGGTAGCCGTTCTGGGTCTGGATGAGCATCTCGGCTATGCCGGCAGAGCCTGCTGTATTGCCGTCGATGGCAAAGATATCGTCCTCGGCCCCGGCTATGCCTGCGGGCGAGACGGTGAGGAGGTTACCTCGCGAGAGATACCCCTCGAGCATCTTGACGCTGCGGTAGGCCTCTTCGGCATCAGCCAGACGGGCATAGACGCCGATGGCGTTGGCTCGGCTCCATTCGACATCCTCCCAGCCTTGAGCGGCGAGACGCAGGTCGAAGGTGCGTCGCACGGCGGCTGCGAGGCGCGGGTCATGTTGAAGAGTAATCTGTGCGTAGGGCCAGAAGCTCATGAGATGGCTGGTATGGCGGTGGTTAGGATAGGCCAGCTCGTAGTCTTCTGCCCATTCCTGTAAGCCACCGTCGCGACCTATTTTATAATCGGGGAAGCGCTTGAGGGCCTCTTCCAAGCGTGTACGGAATTCGGGGTCGCAACCGAGGATGCGCGTGCTTTGGAGGCAGGCGTTGAGAATCTCCCATGCGAAGACGCGGTCGCAGGTCGGCATCATCGAGGCCGAATAATGGCTGTCTCCATATCGGAAGGCATTCTCAGGCGAGATGGAGGGGCCAGTGACGAGCGTGCCTATGCGGGGGTCGATGGTCATATAGTCGAGCAGGAACTCGGCGTTGCCCTTCAAGAGTGGATAAGCCACGGAGCGCAGGTATTCACGGTCACGCGTGTATTCGTAGTGAGTCCAGAGATGCGTGGCTATCCATGAGCCTGCTGTGGGATGCAGGCCCCAGGCGATGCAGCTGCTGGGGGCTGTATAACCCCAGACGTTGACCGTGGTATGAGCGGTCCACCCTTTGCAGCCATAGATGGTCTGGGCCGTGTGCGAGCCGGGCTCTACGAGGTCGGCAATCCAACGAAAGAGAGGAGCGTTGCATTCGGCGAGGTTGCCGACATTGGCGGCCCAGTAGTTCTGCTGGGTGTTGATGTCGAGGTGGTAGTCGTTGGTCCAGCCCATGTGGCAGGCGAGGTTGTCGTTGAAGAAAGCCTGCAGAGCGATGGGCAGAGGCGAGTTGTCGCGCGAAGAGGCAATGGTTAGGTAACGTCCCATTTGGAAGAAGAGGGCATCGAGGGCAGGATCGGGTGTACCTTTGAGGGCAGCCAGACGGCGTTCATTTGTGGGTTTTGTTGCGACAGAGTCACAACATACTGAACAGCTCAGAGAGAGGCTGACGCGGGCGTAGAGGGGAGAGTAGTCGGCAACGTGGCGGTCGCGAAGCGTGGCGAAGGGGTGGGAGAGAGCGGCGTTGACTTCCTCGTCAAGCTGACGGGTGAATGCTGGGCGCTTGTAGTCCGTGCGGAAATTGATGATGACGATGGCCTCGTTGGCGCCAGCGACGATGAGCGTGGAATCTGTTGTAGTGACTTTGCCTCCATCGGCTTTCACGGCAATGCGCCCCGCAAAGTGGACACCTCCAGGGCCGTGCATAGGGAAGAGCGCTTGTCCTGCGAAGGCCATCATCGCATTAGCCTCTCCCTTTCCTAACGGGAGGGGCTGGAGGTGGGTCTGCTGGGGCTTACAAGGCATCTCATTCGCTACTTGGAAGGAGGTAGTGAAGCTGATCTTGCCGCGTTTATTGGCCGTGAAGCGGTAGACGATGACCTCATCGGGATGGGAGGCAAAGACTTGGCGCTCGTAGGCTACGCCACGATGGCGGAAGGTAGTCGTAGCGACGGCGTCAGAGAGGTCGAGTTGGCGGCGGTAGTTGGTTACGCGTTGTGGGTCGATGCTGGGAAAACGGAACGTAATCTCTCCTGCCGGAAGATGCGTGCCGAAAGAAGTCTGATTGCCGACGAGTTGGTTCCAAGCGATGTCGTTGGCCTCCTTGATCTTCCCATCGAAGAAGAGCTGTCGCAGGCTGTCGAGGCGCGCTCGACCGAAAGGTCTGTCCTGCTCGGGGTTGGGTTGTCCGCTCCAGAGGGAACTCTCATCGAGTGCAAAGCGCTCGACAGCAGTGCCGCCAAAGACCATACCTCCGAGTCGACCGTTCCCTATAGGCACGGCTTCCATCCATTTCGATGCGGGCTGACGATACCAAAGAATATCGGAGGCTTGTAGATGGCAGTGAGATAAGAATGCCGCGAGCGCGATGGCGAGAAAGAGGAATCGTTTCATAACAGTAACTCCTTAAAGGGTAGAAAAAATGAGAGGCAGATACTATTGGATTGTTATAATACCTGCCTCTCGAAGAAAAACTAACTAACTATTATCTACAAGAACGAGTGATGATTATTTCACAATCTTGTTTACGGTGCCGTTGGCCTGCTTCACGACGAAGATGCCACGGCCATGTCCGTTGCTGCTGCGACCGTCGATGGTGTAGAACTGCGTGCGGCCGTTGTTTTGGTTGGCGGCACTTGCAGCGTGGATGCCGTCGGCAATCACGTCTGACACTACCGTGAAGGCGCTGCCCTGATAGGCGTAGCTGACAGCCTGAACGCCGACCTCGTAGTCGCCTGCCTCTAAGTTAGGATAGACGAAAGTGGGTTCGTCGCCGCCGAGGATGTACTGAGCGAAAGCAGCATAGCCGAGGGGCTTGCCTGTTGTAAGGTTAGTGGGAACGATGGTGAAGGTCTTGCCCGTGGACTTGTTCTTGAGGTAGAGGTTGTACATAGGCTGGTTGCCGTTGTTCATGTAGACCGGAGACCAAGTTACGGTGATGGTCTTAGCCTCGGCATCGTAGTCAGCCTTGACCTCGGCGGGAGCCTCGGGAGCGACAATCTGATAGTCGGAGGTATTGAAGGACATATATGCGTTGTCGCCATCGAAGTGGTCGCCATCCTCCTCAGTTTTCCAAGGAGCAGAGCCGCACCAAGCCGCTACGAAGTAGTCGAACTGCCCGTCGCCGTTGAAGTCGCCGAAGGTGCCTTGTTCGCTGCCGCGCCACATGCCGTTTTCGGTGGGCTGGCCTTCATGGGTAGCTTCTATATGATAGTTGCCGCCTGCGTCGCTGAGGATGTAGTCGACGCCCCAGTCGCCAAGGGCGATAGAGTGACCGGAGGTGACGATATCGGGATAGTCGTCGCCGTTGAAGTCGGCCAGGAAGAAGAGCCGGTTGCCGGGATCGCCGATGCCCTGCTCGAGGTCTACGGTCTGGAATTTGATGCCCTCGTCATCGCTGACGTTGAGGAAGAGGATAGAACGGCGTGCGCCTGCGATGTCGCCTGCGAGGTAGAGGTCCATCTTGCCGTCCTGATTCCAGTCGACGGGATGCGTGACGATGTTCTCAGCAGCGAACTGCGAGAGCAGTTTGGCATCCGTGGCCTGTTCGCCATTGATGACGAGTGTGTGAGTGATGTCCTGGAATTCCTCGCCATTGAGGTTGCGATAGATATGCCAATGGTAGCCGCCACGTCCCTTGTCCTCGGGAGCGTTGTCGAGTCCGTCGCGCCAACCATTCACGGTAATATCGAGCCAGCCGTCGCCATCAAAGTCCACGAAGCCCACGGGGCCGTGCGACATATTGATGATGGCCTTGGTTGGATTCTCGAGGTCCCAAGCACCACCTACTTCGATGCCATCCTCGTCGTACTCAGCTACATACTGGTACTCGTCGCGGATGTTGTCGTCATTAGCTAGTGGCATGGGATTGAAGATATTATTGATTACTTCGAAGCCCTCTCCACTCTTGTTGCGGAGCAGACGCACGAAGCGTCCGATGTTGGAAGCGCCTTCGACGAGGAGG
>CADCOX010000277.1 GCA_902803195.1 uncultured Bacteroidales bacterium | reverse complement strand
GTGCAGACTTTCAGCGCCGCTTTTCATACCGCTTACATGTTGTGGAAAATGGGAGCCAAGGTTGTAGGCGTTCCATCTGGCCAAGCCCCCAACACGTTTATGGAGATTACACAATTCAAGTTGCCGAATACCGGTCTTGAATGTTCTGTCTCCAACTCCCTGCAGAGTTGTTTCCCCACAGATCATCCTATGGCGAAGACTTTCACCCCAGACATCCAACTATCGTATGATGACTATCGTCAGTTCGACTTCAGTATGGATGCAGAATTTTTGTTTATCGAAAAGCAAAAATGAAAAGAAAGAACTAAATAAATGATGAACAATAAAGCACTTGTCGTTATCGACATACAGAATGACATCACTAAGCACTATCGTGACATTATCGACAACATCAATGCCGCCATCGAATGGGCTATGGCCGAGGGAATGCACATCGTATACATCAAGCATAACAACATCACCGCTGCTACGAGAACGTTCAAGCCTGGCAGTAAGGGTGAGGAACTGGTACCTGAGATGAAGGTCGTGTCAGGCAATATCTTCGTGAAGACGAAAAGCAATGCTCTTACAAGCGAGGCGTTTGCTGCATTTATCACGGCAAACGGCATCAATGAGTTCTACGTGGTAGGTGCAGACGCTACGGCCTGCGTGAAATCGACGTGTTTCAATATGGCCAAGACGGGCTTCACGGTACATGTCCTCTCTGACTGCATCACCAGTTATGACCAGAAGAAGCTACCAGAGATGTTCGCCTACTACGAAAGCAAAGGCTGTGAGGTCAAAACGCTTGCCGATTACAAACAATGAAAGAACTGTGGGGCCTCTTGCAGGATGGGCACCACATCAGAGTGTTGAGATTGGAATTGCGATGAAATCGAAATAAGATGACTCTGTTGCCAAACATCATAACTCTACTCAGAATTGTAGGCTCTTTGGGTCTGCTCCTTTGTGATGTATCGGGTGTGGCGTTTTGGTTTGTCTATGCTCTCTGCGGCATCAGCGACATAGCCGACGGATGGCTGGCAAGAAGGCTAAAGTGTGTCACCAAGACGGGAGCGTTGCTGGATAGCGTGGCAGACATCTGCTTCGTAGCGTGTTTGTGCCCTTTGCTCCTGCCGATACTCGATCTTCCACAATGGCTATGGCTGTGGGCAGGAGTAATCGTCATAATCAAAGTTGTGAATCAAATATCAGCCCTCGTGAAGTATGGGCGCTGTACTTTCCCTCACACCCTCGCGAACAAGGCAACAGGATTCCTGCTCTTCATCGCAGTCCCAATGACGTTTGTTTCCGTCGTTCCCATCATTATCGTCGCAGTTGTCGCTACGCTTGCCGCCATACAAGAGGGACATTATATAAGAACGAAAAAGATATACCAATGAAAAATGCGATTAAGAAAGTGCAGAGTCATGCTATTCGTCACTAATCAACGCAGTTTATCCCAAATGTTTGGTTGTCTCGGCTGTTATGCGTAATTTTGCAGCGTCAAACAAATAAGATTATGAAATTGGAATTAGCAACACAAAACGACTTTGAAGCCATCATCGCTTTTTATGATGATGTGACGGAGCGTACGCCAGAAATGGCTACCTATGCCCGATGGAGCAAGGGCAAACACCCGACGGTTGAAGGCATCCGTGCATATATCGACGAGGAGAGTATGTATTTATATCGTGCCAACAGCGCTATTGTCGGCGCGATGGCAGTGACGATGTATCAGGGCGAGGACTATCACGCCATCAATTGGATGCAGCAGGTGCTTGACAACAAGGTGGCTGTGATTCATATCCTTGCCGTTAGTCCAGACAGTCAGGGCACAGGCATTGGTTCGGAAATGATTCGCGAAGCCATCCGTCTCGCCCGCAGCAAAGGCATGCAGGCTATCCGCCTCGATGCCCTTGCCTCGAATACGCCCGCCCACAAGATCTACGAGCGTCTCGGCTTCGAGTATCGTGGCATGCAGCACCTCTACGCCCAGAACACCGGCTGGACGGACTTCTATTTCTTTGAGTACAAAAACAAAAAAATATAAGAAAGATGAAACACGAGATTATTACGTTAGACGGGGTGCAGATTATCGGCATGGCTAAGGAAATCGCATTCTGCAAGGGTCAGGAAGAGTGCCCTAAGTTTTGGGGCGAGTATGTAGAAAGGATTATTAAGCCCGTGTTTATGGAGCATAAGACGCCAGACACATTTCAGCAGGCAGCCATCGACAACGGCGTCGGCGAGTTCGGACTCTGTACCTGCGACATCCCCAACCACAATTGCATGACCTGTGCCGAGATTAATTTCGGCACTTGCAGCGACAAGACCTTCACCTACGTGATTGGCGGCATTTATAAGGGTGGCAGCGTGCCTGAGGGTATGCAACTCTTTCCCATCCACAGCGGCAAGTGGCTGAAGGTTCATTTCGAGGGCGGCATGAAAGCCTTCCAACGGCAGTACCATAAGTTCTATAATGAGTGGCTGCCCCAGCACCCAGAATTCCATTGCTCCAACAACGCCATGACGATGGAATGGTACAACGGCACCGACATCGAGTCGCCCGATTACCTATGTGGCGTAATGATGCCTTTGGAAGATTAATATTGCTATGTGCTATTTTATCATCGACACATACATAAACAACCCCGATTCACGAGGTTGCTATGATGAATATATCCAGAAGGTAAAACCTATCGTGGAGAAATATGGAGGTGAATATCTTATTCGTTCAGAAAAAGTCACTTCTCTTCACCCTAACAGGACTCCACAAAGAATAATTATCATTAAATTTCCTTCAAAGGAGATTCTGAATCAATGCTTTGCATCAAAGGAATATAAATCAATAATGCAAATGAGAATGGACTCCGTTGATGCAAGGGCAATAATAGTAGAAGAATAGCATATGAAGATTCACCAGATAAAGATCGATTTCAATGTCACTCCAGATATAGCCCGTTATGTTTTCGTTTACCTCATCGAAGGCAAAAATATCTATATGATTGATTCTGGAGTTGCGGGAAGCGAGGTGCTGATTGAGGAATATCTTATGTTTATCGGCAAAAATGTTTCTGATATCAAATCCATCTTCCTAACTCATGCACATCCAGACCACATAGGTACTGCAGCATATTTCAAACAGAAAACAGGATGTAAAATCTATGCAAGTGATGGAGAGCGACCTTGGATTGAGAATATTAACAAGCAATTCCGTGAACGCCCAATACCTAATTTCTATTCTTTGGCAGGGCAATCCACTCAAATAGATTGTATCGTAAAAAATGGAGACAGTATCACTCTCGAAGATGGCATAACTATAAATGTCATGGAGACTCCTGGACATTCTGTTGATGAACTTTCCTATATTGTTGATTCCTATGCGTTCATTGGAGATACTATTCCTGTAAAAGGAGATATTCCTATCTACATCAATCCAAAACAAGCAAAAGAAAGTATCAAAAAGATAGCACTGTTTGATAATATCACCACATTCTATCCTGCTTGGGATAAAGCATATACGTCACAGGAACTACAACAGAAAGCATCTGAAGCCTTGGATGTCATTTCTGCTATTGATAATGCTGTTGTCAAAGCATTAAATGAAGATATAAACGGTGATTTTATCGGACAAGTGTGTTCTATTCTTGGTAATAAACATTTGCAGGCAAACCCTTTATTTGCAACAACCGTAAAGAGTCATATACCGAATTAATGAAAACGGTAATAAACCCACAAGACACTATTAATGAACATAATGAAAACAGAAAGAATCCATATTCGCCATTGTGGCCGCCGTCGATTACGACTCGGAGCAGCGCTCCACTTCCTTATAGCCATTGGGCACATCGGCTGCCTGTTCACTTTGGACGAGGCATTCGAAGCCTACGGCATCCGTGAAATTATGTATCAGATGGTGTTTGGACATGTCTGGATGCTGTATGCCCTGACCATCGGTCTTGTCCTCGCCTTTTGTTTGGCAGGACTTTATGCTCTCTCTGCCACAGGCGACATCCGCCACTTGCCCCTGACGCGCACAGCCATCATCACCATCGTTGTGCTCTATAGCCTTCGCGCCCTGGCTGGAGGCATTAGCTGTATCCACGATTTCACCTGGTTGCAGTTTATATCATCTCTCGTTCCCGCCATTATTGCATGGTGCTACTGGCCGGGAGTAAAAATGAAAAAAAATAAAGAAATAACAATGAATAGATTCAAATTCAACACCGTGGGGCTTTTCACTCGCGACAACAAAGCGATAGTCGATTTCTACACGAAGACATTCGGATTCACCACCGATTGGGACGGCATCCAACCTAATGTTGAGATGACATTAGGCGACATGCGTATCATCCTTTATCCGCGTGATGCTTTCGAACAGATGGTTTCTCAGAAGTTTCAGTATCCCGAGGGCTTCAATGGTACGATGGAATTGGCATTCAACGTTCCCACCTTCGCTGACGTCGATAAGGAATACCAGGATGCACTCGCGAATGGTGCTGCCTCTGTTCTTCCTCCCACCACAGAGCCTTGGGGACAGCGCACCAGTTATGTGGCCGACCCCGATGGTAATCTGATAGAGATTGGTTCGTTTACGAAATAGTTCATGAACACAGGTTCGCTGACTGAAGCCTAATTCATCACAAATCGTTGCAGTTTATCCCAAGTGTTTGGCTATCTCGGTAATTATGTGTAATTTTGCAGTTGAAAACATTAATTGGAATTACAGTGATATGAATATACTGATTCTCTCAGGAAGCCCTCGGAAGGGCGGCAATACAGATTTATTGGTGGAGGCATTTGTCAAAGGAGCCTCGCAGAAGCACCATGTAGAAATCATGCCTGTACGCGATTACAAGGTCAATCCCTGCATGGGATGTAACGCTTGCTTTAAGAGCAAAGACAATACTTGTGTACAGAAGGACGATATGGCGATTATCTACGAGAAAATGGCTCATGCCGACATGCTCGTGATAGCCTCGCCAGTGTATTTCTACGGACTGAGTGCACAGCTGAAGGCCGTCATCGACCGCTGTCATAATCCCATTAGGGATACGTTCCCCGTCAAGAAGATGGCTATCCTGCTTGTTGGTGCTGCCACACTTCCTGAACTTTTCGACAGCATCCTCGCGCAATACCAGCTCTGCCTGAACTTCTTCAAGTTGGAGGATGCCGGTCGCGTGTTGGTTCGTGGTGTCAAG
>CADCOX010000276.1 GCA_902803195.1 uncultured Bacteroidales bacterium | reverse complement strand
GCGATCCATGAAGTAGAAGACGCCGTCGTACTCTTTGTCCCAACCGTATTCTACTTCCTGCAGGCAGATGTCAACGGCTTGCTTGATGAGCTCGGGACGATTGAGGCGCTTGCCGAGGTCCATTACGAACCACATAGCTTCGATGGCGTGACCGGGATTGAGCTTGCGGCCGTCGAAGCTGTCAACGAGGTTGCCGTCCTTGCCCAAGGCTTCGACGATAAGGCCAAGCTCAGGACGATAGAAAACATCCATGACTTCGTGGAGGCAATCGTCGATGGCTTTCTGTAGGAAGGCGGGCTCGAGGAGTGATTCTATCTCGAGTGCTACGTTACAGAGAATCATGGGAAGGTCGAAGGTCTTCATGGCGCGTGCGCCTGGTGAGGCCTTAGACCAACGGCCCTTCGGGTTGTCGGTCTTGGAGAGGACGATGTCGAAGGTGCGTTTGGCAATGGAGGCATACTCCTCACTTCTTTCCTTCTGTCCAGCTGTGGCAAGGGCGATGGAGAGCTGACCAAAGGCGATGACGGCAAAGGTGTAGGAGAAGATGTTGTAGGGTTCCACGAGGGGATGTCCTTCGCGGTCGAGAGCGAAATACCAGTTGAGGTTGCCGTCGTGTCCGTACTTCTTCAGGAACTCGGCACCTTGAATAGCGGCATCAAGCCACTCCTGACGTGGCTCAACGGTGTTGTAGAGTTTGGAGAACATCCAAACCTCACGGCCTTGCAACCAGATGAATTTGTCGGTGTCATAGACCGAGCCGTCGCGGTCGAGGCAAGTGAAATAACCACCGAACTCGGTGTCCTGGGACTTGTTGAGCCAAAAAGGAATGGTGCGGTCCAATAATTCAGAGCGATACTGCTCCGCTAATTTTTTGAAGTCTATCATAAATGTATTGAATAATGATAACGTTTAAGATTTATTCTATTTTCTCACATGTAATGGCCACGAATGGGGACATATAATGGTCATGAATATTTTATGAACTTTCGTTTAATCCATAGTAGTCACTATTGGGATTATCATAGACAGGATTCATGTTGCGGTCGAGCAGAACACATTCATTGGTGTTTTTATTCAACCAGTAACGTTCACCTTGTAACAAAGGTTGTCCGAAATTGATGAGCAAGCCGATAGGAGTACGGGTAAGACGCATATAATTGAAGAGCTGTGCCCGATGCGCAGGAATGAGTTCAGAGACAGACTTGAGCTCAATCATGACATCGGTGGCCATAATATCAGGCTGATAATACTTCTCCAAGCGCCTCCCTTTGTAAAAGCATGGCACCTGAGCCTCCATCCTATTATCTATACCACACTCTTGGAGCTCTATATGCAGAGCTTCTGTGTAGAAAGCCTCCGCTAAACCCCAGTTTAATTCACCTTGAACGGTCATTGCCGCTCCTATGATACGATAAACGATGTTCTGGTATAACTTAGGATCTGTCATCAGTTCAGTTATTCAAATTAATATTCATGAACAATTATACGTACTCATTCATGGACATTCGTGTTAAAAACCTATTCGCTTCTTGACTATTTCCCATTTAATGTCTTCCACGTCAACCCCTTCTGCTCCTCAGTCTGCGGGATGAAGATGCTGAGGAAGAGGGCGACGAGGACGCTGACGAGCATAGAGACGAAGCCGAAAAGGAGGAAGTTGGCGTTGGTGTAGAAGTTCATGTACAGGACGGTGGCGGTACCGCAGAGGAAGCCAATGATGGCAGCCTTGGAACCGATGCGCGGGAAGAAGATACCCATGAGGAACAGGCCACCGATGGCGCCGCTCAAGAGGCCGAGGATGGTGTTGAAGTAGTCAAGGAGCGACTGGATGTCCACAGTGGCCATCAACCAAGCAATGGCCATACCGATGAAACCAGCACATATGCCTGCGATGCGGGCTACCTTAACCTCCCCTCCCTTGGACTGGGCCTGCTGCCGATGAGCTTTCGACCACAAATCTACCGTAAACGCCGTAGAGATACTATTGATATTGGAGGCGATGGTAGACATTGTGGCAGCGAAGACGGCAGCGATGAGGAGCCCGGCGAGGCCTGCCGGCAGCTGACTCATCATGAAGAAGGGGAAGATGGCGTCGCCCTTGGCCATCGTGATATCCAACTCGGCGGGATGCGTCTTGAAGAAGGTGTAAAGGCCTGTACCAATGGTGAAGAAGGCGATAGTCACGACGACGGACATGAGTCCGTTGGTGAGGATGCCGCGTGCTGCGCTCTTCTCGTCGCTGGTGGTCAGGTAACGCTGAATGACGGTCTGGTCGCTGGTGTAGGAGATGAGGTTATTGGCCAAGCCACCGAGGATGACCACCCACCAAGTGGCATTCACGAAGTCGAACGGATGTTCGGGGTCGAAGAGGAAGAGGCGGAACTTGTCGTTGTCGGTGGCTATATGGAAGAAGTCCGAAGCACCATTATCGCCCGTGTTGACGATAAGATAAACGGCAGCGAGGACGGCACCGCCAACGAGGATGATGCCCTGGATGACGTCGCCCCAAACGACGGCTTCGACTCCGCCCATCGTACAATAGAGGATGGTGATGAGCGCCATCAGAGCTATACATATATAGATATTGATGCCTGTAACGGCAGTCATCGCCAGCGACGGCAGGAACAGCACAAGAGCAGTTCTGGCCACCATGAAGACGATGAACAGGATGCTGGCCATAAGACGTGTGGCCGAGTTGAAGCGGCGCTCGAGGTACTCATAGGCCGTTGTTACATTAAGACGACGGAAGAACGGTAGGTAATAGCGGATGACTGGGAATGAGACCAACAGGATGCAGATCTGCATGGGATAGTAGGTCCAGTCGGTAGCGTAGGCCTTGGCGGGAATGCTCATGTAGGTGATGGCACTGAGCATTGTAGCGAAGATGCTGATGCCTGCCGCCCACCAGGGTATGCGGCCGCCACCCTTGAAGAAGTCGTCGGTGGAGTTCGAGGCGCGCTTCATGAAGTAATAGCCGAGATAGACCATACCCAAGAGGTAGAGGATGAGGACGGTCCAGTTGAGCCAACCGAAATGGGCGGTGTAGCCGATATCCACGCGGGTAACATCGGAGGAGCGGACGCCGGGTTTATCCTCACCACCGACGACGAGGGCAGAGAGGGAGGCGGAACCCTTGCCCGACGGAACGGGCATTACGGCAGCTCCGGCGCGGGCTATAAGGGGACTGTCGAAGACCTCGGCCCAAGAGTCGGTGACGGTATGATAGACGGCAATGGAACGGCGGAACTTGTACCACGCAGGATCTTGGGTCATGTAGGAATAGGCCTCGTCACGGAGGGCTGCGAGTTGCTCTGCGGCGGTGGTCGTATCTGCAATGAGGGCGTTGCGCTCAAGAGCGGCCTCGAAGATGTCTTTGTCAACACCTCCGAAACAAAGGATGTGGGCAGCACCAGAAGGGATAGCGGAGGAGCCGACCAGAGCCCCATCCAGCAAACTCGTAGCATACCAATTCCCTTTGCGAGGGTCGAAGTAGACACCGTTGGCAACAGCTTTCTTGTAGCGGGGATCGTAACCGCCGAGGAGATAGAAATTGGAGCCTATAGCGCCTTTCTGCACTGCGGCACAAGGCTGCACGCGGGCAGGTCCGGGCATGTCGGGCAGTTCTTCCCATGCGGCGCCGAGCGGCCATTTCAAGCGGAACGCCTTGCGATTGGGCATGCCATTATGCAGACCTCCAGCCACGTAGATGTAGCCATCACCATAAGCGGCTGCGAAATTGTCGAGGGCAATGGGAAGAAGGAGGATGTCCATAGAACGGAGCGTGTCGCTCTTATCAAAGGAAAGGAGAACAGCGAAATCCTCACTCTTTTGTCCATCGGAAGTGCCTCCAAGACAAACAACGCCCTCTGGGGTGGTGACGCTGGCCCCATAAGCCAAGCCGCAAGGCAGAGACCCTACACGTTGCCAGCCCTCTGAGCGGGGGTAATCTGTGCTCCCCACGCATGAGAGCGAGATGGCGTAGATATCTGTGTAGAAAACTTTCTGCCCACCTTCGGCAGCGGGCGTGTCGGGGAAATTACAGCCGCCAGCGATGAT
>CADCOX010000275.1 GCA_902803195.1 uncultured Bacteroidales bacterium | reverse complement strand
TGGTCGAGGGCGCGGCTACTACGACCGCCTCCTCGCGCGTCTAAATCCTCAAACCTTCCTCATCGGACTCTGCTGGCCCTTCCAACTCGTAGACGACCTCCCAACTGAGCCTCACGACCGCCCCCTCAACCATATCTGCTCGTGAGCCGTCCCCTCGGGAACCAAAACACGAATACACGCACGGGCCAACACGAATATACGCACGGGCCAACACGAATATACGCGCAGCCCTGAGCGATTATTCACGCAAGGCTGAGCGAATATACATGCAAGGCACACCTTCAGGAAGGAGGGCTATAAGCGCATGCGAGGCTAAGTTTCGGCTACTGCATGTCAATAATGGAAAAACAGTTCACCACCTTTCTTCAGTTCCTTGACAGAAAGTTGGAAGTTTCGTAAGCGCTTTCCGTTCCAAGTCACGCGCTTGCAGGGGCCATTCGTACTTTTCCCCTTTCCGCCCGCTTTCGTGATGACGACCGTCGTTTGGCGGTCAGTCCCCAGATGGAGCGTCACTTTGTCAAAGAGCGGGGGAAACAGCTCGTAGATAGCTTCGCCGACCACGAGAGGATACATGCCTATGCTGGCAAAGACATACCACGCACTCATAGCACCATCGTCCTCGTCCATCTCGGGACAATAGCCGCGAGGTCGGTTGACGAAAGCACAACCGACGAAGGGCGTCGGGTAAGCGTCGTTGCCTCCATATCGATGGGTAACGGACTCAGTAGCCAGGCTGCGAACAATACCGTTTGTGAGTTGCGGCATACCGAGCCGCCCGAAGAGGAACGGCACATGGATGTCGGGCTCGTTGCCTTGGTTGTAGAGTTCATCGCGGAAGAAGGTCTGCAGCTGGCCTGCAAGTTCCTTCTTGCCCACCAAGTCAATCATCCTGTTCAGGTACATGGGCGCTCCCCAACGGTACTGCCAGCGAGTACCCTGATAAAGGCCGTTGCCGCGCATCTTGGTGAAGGTCTCGTCGATATGCTGGAATGCCTGCGGCCAGATGCTGTCGAAGATTTCCTCGCCTCGCTTGGACCAACGAGCGGCCTCGTTCGTCATACCCAGCTCACCTGCCAACTGTCCAAGCGCCCAGAAGTCGCCACTCGCCTCCAGACATTGGTCGGGACTCTTCAGGCTAAGCCGTTTCACTTCGGCCACCATACCCGGATAAGCGTCGCGGAGGGAAGGGATGCTGATGCCCTGACGATAGGCGTCAAGGAGCGTCGCAATGGCGTGCTCGGTGCGAACAGTAGGCACACACTCGTGGTCGGTGCTCCAGTCCTTCTTGCCCGTGATATAAAGCTGTGCGAGCGACTGCATGATGTCGGACGAGTGGATGCCGTCGAGCAGCGTGATGAGTGGGAACTTAGTGCGGTAAGTGTCCCACAGCGACCATGAGCTGTAGTATTGGAAATCTTTTGCCTCGTGCACTTTGCCGTCGGTGCCGAGATAACGGTTTCTCGTCAGGGTATTATCCGTAACTCGGAACGGACTATGGAAGGTCCTGTAGAGCGAAGTGTAAAAGATAATTTGTTGGTCCTCGGTGCCGCCTTCTACCTCCACAGATGAGAGGAAATGTTGCCAACGGATTTGGGCGCGCTTGAGTATCGCTTCAAACGTTCTCCCCCACACGTCTCTTTCCTCCAAGCGTTCTAACTCATCCGCAAAACCTGTGGAGACGACGATGCGCACCTCTATATCCTGAGGACCAAGTGTTGATGGCTGAGAGCTGAGGTCGAAGGTGAGGCGCAGGCGACCATCAGCTATCGTGTCGAGCACGAAAGGCGCGCTGGCGTAGAGGCGGTAATGCAGGTGATAGCGTCCGCGTCCGCAGGTGTTAGCGCACTCGGCATAGCCTTGCCCCATCGATGGAGTCTTCTGGTGGAAGTAAGCAGCAAAGACCTTATCGAAAGCGGAACGCGGATTGAGCAACAAAACTGCCTTCGATGGGTCAGGAAAGGAGAAACGCTCCACCGCCATCTGGTCGTCGGCAGTCGCGGCAAAGCCCACGCCGTTGCTCAGCTGTACACTATAATAGCCGGGCGACGCCTGCTCGGTCTGTTTCAACAGCTGCACGCCCTCGCCCGTCGCATCAGGCATGAGCGAGACATTACCTCCGCAACCGCTGCCCCCCACTCCCGAAAGACGATTGATGCTGAAACCCGAAATAGCGGGCACTTCATAGTCGTAGCCCGGATGCTGGCGCGGCTTGCTGTCGGGGCAAACCTGAATCTGGCTGTAAGGCACCGTAGCTCCTGGCGTCATCTGTCCGTAGTCGTTGGCAGTACCCATGTAGAGGTTCACTTTATCGAGGACGGAGATCTGCTGAGCCCTCAAAGGCCAATTGAGCAATAAAGACAAAGCAACGAATGCGATGCCGAATGATTTTCTCATCATACTCATTCAATTTTGATGCAAAGATATAATGTTTGCCGAAAAGCC
>CADCOX010000274.1 GCA_902803195.1 uncultured Bacteroidales bacterium | reverse complement strand
TAGGTGGGACTAAGAAGACTCTACTCAGCTTCACGTCTACAGCCGGTACTGGAACTAACGCAACAAAGTCAATGGCTCTATTTGATTTCAAGAAGGTCATGGACTTCATCACGACAGCAGGTTACTTCCAACTCGGCATAGGTACAGGAAATGGTTCGGCTGATGCTTGTTTCGACGACCTTCTTATCTACAACCGTGCGCTCACGGCTAATGACGTCCGCGGCCTCAACACCCTCATGAACCGCGTAACCGATTTCAGTCCTGAAGCCACTGGGATTGAGGACATCAACGTTAATGGGCACTCCTATGCTAATGATAGAATTTACGACCTTAGCGGACGAAGGGTCACAAGTTTCGTCCAAAAGGGACTCTACATCATTGGAGGCAAAAAAGTAATAATCAAATAACAAGAAACAAAGAAGCGGCCGCTTGAGCGACCGCTTCTTTGTTTATCCAAACAACGCACGGAAAGCATCCTCAACACGCCGACAAGGAGCGACTTCGATTGTGTAATCGTGGGGATTAATGGCCTTAAGGTTGGCGGCAGGAATAAGAATCCGACGGAATCCCAGTTTCTGAGCTTCTGCAATACGCTGTTCGATGCGACTGACGGGGCGGATTTCGCCTGAAAGGCCTACCTCACCGGTGAGGGCAGTATCGCCTTCGATGGCTGTGTCGACGTTGGATGAAAGGATGGCCGCTATGACGCCAAGGTCGATAGCAGGATCCGTCACGCGCAGACCTCCAGCGATATTAAGGAAAACGTCCTTCTGAGCAAGTTTGAAGCCTACGCGCTTTTCGAGCACAGCCAAGAGCATGTTCAGACGACGATAATCGAATCCGTTTGCTGAACGCTGAGCGGTCCCATAGGCTGCGGTGCTGACCAATGCTTGCGTCTCAATGAGGAAAGGACGCACGCCCTCAATGGCTGCGGCTATGGCAATGCCCGAGAGGCCGTCCTGATTGTCGGTGAGAAGCAACTCGCTGGGATTGGCCACAGGACGAAGGCCATTTTGTCTCATCTCATAGATACCCAGTTCAGAAGTAGAGCCAAAACGGTTTTTCTGTGAACGAAGAATGCGATAGAGGTAGTGCTGATCGCCCTCGAACTGCAAGACGGTATCAACAATATGCTCCAGCACCTTGGGACCTGCCAGCGTACCTTCTTTATTGATATGTCCGATAAGGATGATACTGGGGCCGCCGCTCTTGGCGTGCTTCAATAGTGCTGCCGCACACTCACGGATCTGCGACAAACTGCCAGGCGACGACTCGATAGCCTCGGAGGCAATAGTCTGAATGGAATCTATCACAACGAGGTCGGGCCGTTCCTCCTCGATGTGCTGGAAGATATTCTCAAGCGATGTGTCGCAAACGACAAGGAGATTGCCCACTAACTGAGGAGTATCTGCAAGCCTATCGGCCCTCAGTTTCAGTTGGCGTGCACTTTCCTCGCCACTAACATAGAGCACTTTTTTATCCTTCAACCTAAGGATGGTCTGCAGGACGAGCGTTGACTTACCGATACCCGGCTCGCCACCAAGGAGCACCAATGAACCCGGCACGAGTCCTCCACCGAGAACACGGTTGAGTTCGTCATCATGCATGTCCATGCGCGGCTCCTTGTCAGCACGAATCTCTGAGATCGGTATCGGGCGCGATACCCTCTCCCCACCTCTACCATCGGAAAGGGGAGCCCTCCCAAGAGAGGCCGATGGGGACTTCGGAGCCACACGGAACTCCTTGAACGTATTCCACTGCCCGCAGGACGGACATTTACCCAGCCACTTCGAACTCTCTTGTCCACAGTTGTCGCAGACATACATCACGGTGTCCTTTGCCATCACCAATTGATTACATTCAAATACTTATCAACAATCATACCATCCTGTGCCTTCAGGTTGACACGGGCCTTCTGTTTCGCACGGAAACGAATCTTCATGAGCACGCCATCACCCTCAACGTATGGATGCTCGCCGCAGTTGACGAACGTAGGATAAAGGGCTTTCTGACCGTTGGTATGCAGGCGGTCGTTGGTGAGGTTACGCATTTCCAACATGCCTGACGCCTCAATACCAACGTATTCGAAATTATTGGCTTCATAAGGAAGGGCGAAACTGAGGGCGTTGACGCTCTGCAGACCCTTACCCGTGACGGTAAGAGTGACCACATCGCCGGCATTCACTTGAACCTTGTCGGCATGAGCTGCAACTTGACCTGCAACGGCAGGCACATGACGGCTGCTGACGCCCGACTCCAGTTCGATGCCCACAGCACTGATATCGTAGGCATCGATGAGCCCGTTTTGATTGAGGTCACCACGAGAGATATAACCCTCGTAGTCGCCATCACCACGTCGCAGACCCATATAGTTCAAATACGACGTGAAATCGTTCTCATCGATACGATTGTCATGGTTAATGTCACCAGGAATATACATCTCAGCATCTGGATTACGGAAGACATACAATTGTTGTCCACTACCGAAACCACCGCGAGACTCCTCCACATGGAGACGTAGATAGCGGGCGGGCTCGCTAGTCTGATGAGAAGAGGGATTGAAGTCCTTCCACTCCTGACGGTCGAGGCTATAACTAATTTGCGCTCGTGTGATAGTGCCATTGCCATGATCTGGACGCGGGACATATTGCAGACTGTCAATCTGCGTCACGACATGTAGATCGAGAATAACGTCAAAAGGTGTGGAGTTGGGTTTATCCCAAGCGGTATGCCAAGTCGTACCCTCATCAAAATCGAAGAGATGGTCGAGGCCTTGCCCAGACTGAGCAGGAAGTGTAGATTCGGCAGTGATGCCGTGGATGGCAAAGCGCAGTGGGTCGGGAGAGGTACGGAACTTCTCACGCGTCCATGGCCCCTTGCCTGCTTTGTTCACAGCACGCACGCGGACCTCGTAATTGGTCTCTGGCTTCAAGTCCTCAAGGGTGAATTCCGTATCTCGAATGGCAGAGAAGAGCAGTCCTCGGTGTTCAATCTCGTAGAAATCTGCATTATCCACAGCGGTCCATTTCAGAGGAAGAGTATAAGCCGAAGGCGAAATCACCCCATCTTCGAAGTCATCGGTCAGCAGTTCAGGCTGTTCGAGAGCACCTGAGTGGCGGAGGAGTGGATCACCGTCGTCAAACGAGTAACCCTCAACCTTCAGTTGAATGAGCGTACTCGTGATATCAACATCAGCCACACAGACATATAAACGAGGCGAATGAAGGACCTCTATTTTGGCCATCTCTGTGTTGGGCGTCGGCCATAGGTTCAGTTGTGGAGCAGCATCATAGTAGAAGACATTCGTGTTCTCCATAAAGTCCTGGAGTGTTTGCGCCTCGTCCAAACGGACTTTCTTGTCGTTCACTTTCAGCACCAGTTTCTTGGGACGCTCTTTCACGTTGATGATGAGTTCAGTGCTCTTCATCGGTTCAAAGCCCTTGAAGGATCCCTGAGTCGGTTCGACGGTAAGGGTAAGAACACCTTTTGCCGTGAGGTCTGATGTTACGTGGGTCAATGCACTCTCGCCACGTAAGTAGCCCTGAGTGCAACCATCGTCATCGTAAGCCGTGAACTCCGAGTGGCCATAAGGACAAAAGAGGAACGCGCGCGTGTGAAGATCGATTTGATTTGGGTTATTGTGCGCGTGAATAAAAGGTATGATAGCGCCACGGCGGATGAACACAGGCAGTTTCCACAACGGAGCAGGAAAACCGTTGATGATACGGCCGCCTTCATAGCACTGACCTGAGAAGAAGTCTATCCATTGTCCATCGGGCAGATAGATATTGTCTCGAACATCATTACCACGTTCATCGGCACGGGTATTTTGGTAGATTGGGGCTACAAGAATAGAGGGTCCATAGAGGAATTCATATTGTGAATGGGCAGCCTTCTCGATGGGACTATCTACCGCTCTGATCATCGGAAGTCCGTCAATGGCTTCGTGAGCTATCGTGTATGTGTAAGGCATAAGCATCGATTTCAGTTTCAAGTACCAACGGTTGATGCTGGTTGCAGGTTCACCTAATGCTTGCGGATACTTAGGATTGCGACCCCAGCCATCCATGTTCAATTGCATTGGTGTGAACGTCTTCCACTGAAAATCACGTACGTTCACGGGCATGTTTTGTCCGCCGAAGATGCCATCCATATCCGATCCTATATTGGGTTGGCCGCTCAGACCCGCACCTATATACGTCGGCAGATGGAAACGGATATACTCCCAATCTCCGCCCGTCTGGTCGCCCGTCCAAATGCCTGCATAACGCTGCGTGCCTGCCCAGCCGTCGACCGAGATGATGAACGGGCGAGCATCGTTGCCGTATTGAGGCATAATCTCTCCCACATCGGCCACGCCATTGAGGCCGAACGAATAACCTGCGCCGACCCATGCAACATCTGTTTTCAGCACACGCACTCCTGCATCACGCACCTCACGCACGATATCGCGCTGCAAAAGTGGCTCCACACCTTCCTTAGGATGCAGGTCGCTCTGCGTCCACAAGCCTATCTCCACGCCTTTCTGTCGGGCATAGTCGCCGAATTGTTTCAAGTTCTCTACATTACCTTCAAGCGAACCCGTTTGGCCGTAACCTGTGGCATAGCCATCATTAGGCAGCACCCAGCCCAAAGGCATGTCGGCCTGTTCATAACGGTCTACGACAGCACGCGCAGAGAACTGGTAGCTGCCATCCTGTTCGCCATTCAGGGTTTCGCGAAAAGCGCCATCGACTGGTTTCTGGCTCTCCACATAGAATTTACCATCCTCAAAGAGGATGCCTTTCATCCCAATCATCGCTTGATTGGATGGTTTTTCGTCTTCAACGACTTTCCAATAGTCACGATTGTAAGCATTCAAATGGCCTTCATAGAAGCCGAACTTTGGCAGCAATACAGGGTGACCTGTCAGCTGATAGAAATCATTCAAGAGAGGCACGCATCCATCGTCCACCATCAAGAAAAGGTCGAGGTAAGCCTCTTCGTGCTTGAGAGTGACCGTTTGTGGGTCTGTAGCGCCAAAGTCATATTTGCCAGGACGGAAGGTATGCCAAAGAATGCCATACCCCGCCGTGCTCCAATAGAAGGGCGTTGGCGAGGATACACCGCCGTCTGTCCAATTGTTGGTATTCTCAATGGCTATAACAGTGCCACGATGGGCATAGCGACCATTCTGTACACCGCCGCCATAGAAACGTTCATCGGGCTGAGCGGACAACTGAAGGGTCACACTCTTGTCATCAACGACCAACGCACTGCCCACCTGTCCTGTTACCTTCTTGCCAGTACGACGATCGGTGAAGTCCATTCGACCTGTTTCTCGGTCCACGCTGACGAGTAACTGAGAAGTCTGAATGCTAAAGTACGAGCCTTCTTCCTCTACTGTTAGTTCACCAACGGCACGACGAGGTTGGTCCACCAGAATCTTGGCAGGAGGCGATGCCACAGGTTCACGCATGCTTCCACCCTTAGGATCCATAAACAGACGCACAATATTAGGACCATAAAAGTCCAACGTCAAAATCTGGCCTCCTTCGGAACGGACCTCAACCGTCGTAGGATTCAAGCGATTGACCTTCACTGCAGCGACGACCGCTTGCGACATCGCTGTAGACACAAGAATGAGGCAAAGAAATATACGTTTAAACATAGCACATAGTTTATCTTGTTTCTGACCGCAAAGATAACCACTTTTTCTTGAACAGCATAACTTTTTGCACCTTTTTCATCATATTTACAACAATACGAGTTTAACACGCCACAACAAAAGTATTGTTGTGAAGTATTTTTGCGCATTCTTGATGTTATCTCAAAAAAAGATTGTACCTTTGCAACAAAATTCAACAGACAATGAACAAAAAGATAATCTATTCAATTGTCGGCATCGTCATAGTGGCGGTGCTTGCAGC
>CADCOX010000273.1 GCA_902803195.1 uncultured Bacteroidales bacterium | reverse complement strand
GAATGATGGAATGGCGAGTAACTAAATGAATGGCGAGTAAAGAAATGAGTGACGAATACAAGTTACTTTCTTTCTCAAAAGGTAAAATAAATTCGTCATTCGTCATTCACCATTCGTCATTCACACATCATCCGTCACTCTTCAGCAAAAAAAAGATGAAATCTTTTGCACCTTCCGCGAAAAAGCGTACCTTTGCGGGCGCAAACAGGTTTTATTAACTCTATAAACAAATTGTATTACAATGAAAATCTCTAAGATTGAACATCTTGGCATCGCCGTGCAGAGCATCGACGAGGTATTGCCTTATTTTGAGAACGTACTGGGCCTGAAGTGCTATAAGACCGAAGTGGTCGAGGACCAGAAGGTGAAGACAGCTTTCCTCAAGGTGGGCGAAGTGAAGCTTGAACTGCTGGAGCCTACTTGCCCCGAGAGCACCATCCAGAAGTGGCTCGACAAGGGCAACAAGGGTATCCACCACATGGCATTCTGCATCGAGGACGGCGTAGCCAACGCTCTGGCTGAGGTCAACGAGAAGGGCATCCGCCTCATCGATGAGGCTCCCCGCAAGGGTGCTGATGGTCTGCAGATTGCTTTCCTCCATCCGAAATCAACCGTGGGCATCCTCACGGAGCTCTGCGAAGACCCCAACAAGTAAACAAACGATTATCCGTTAGCCCTTGACGGGGCTCGACGATACGTCACAAGACATTGAAAGACACTTCCCTCTTGCACACGCGAGGCGAGGGGTGTCTTTCAATGTTGTTCTTTATTTCATCATTTCTTCTCTTCCCTCCCTTTTGTATGCGTAAGTATTTATTCTGCAGTCTTCTCGCTTCGTTATTCACCCTTTCTGCGCTGGCTCAGCGTCCGACCGATCCCTTGGACCGTGGCTTGGTCGCCGTCGAACTGAAGAGCGGCGTCTTCGTTAGTTGGCGCGTGCTGGCCGACGAGTACTACGGCGTCACCTACAACCTCTATAGGAACGGTGTCAAGCTGAATGCTCAGCCGCTCTCGGTCTCTAATTATACCGATGCGAATGGACTGAAGACGAACTCCTATTCCGTACGTGCTGTGGTGAATGGCGTAGAGCAAGCGGCTTGCACGCCCGTTCAGCCGTGGGCGACAGGCCGTATCGACAAGAGCAAAACCGTCCTTTTCCCTTGCCCAGCTTACATGTACATTCGGATGAAGGATGTCGTAGACCGCACGGGCACTACCGTCTGGTCGGCTTCGACGGGCACGCCTGTCTTCTCGCAGAACTATACGCTTAACGACGTCTCTTTAGGCGATCTCAATGGCGACGGGCGCATCGACCTGCTCGTGAAGCGCATCAATCAGACCGATGCCGACAATGGCTACCTCGAGTCGAATACTACGGCCTATACCATATTCGAGGCCTACGAACTCGATGGCAACCGACTTTGGTGGATTGACTGCGGTCCCAATATGGTCAGTTTGAACTCTACGGAACTGAATGCCGTCTGCTACGACTGGGACGAAGATGGGAAGGCTGAAGTCTTGCTGCGCGGAGCCGACAACATGATCGTTCATATGGCCGACGGCACCACCTATACTGTCGGCAACGTATCGGTCAATACGCGTGGCGCCCTCAGTTCGCACACGAATGCCCAGTATGAATGGACTCACACGGGGGCTGAATACCTCATCTACTTGAATGGGCAGACAGGCTGTCCGTATTGGGTCAAGGACTATCCGCTTCCCCGACTGGAGAGTGGCGAGCGTTCCGAGGAATCGGCCTGGGGCGACGACTATGGCCATCGCTCGAGTAAATACTTCATGGGCGCCCCGTTCCTCGATGGCCGTCACGCCAGCATCTTCCTCGCTCGTGGCATATATACTCGCCACAAGATGATTGCCTACGATGTCGACCCCGCCACGCACGAGTTGACGGAGCGTTGGCGTTGGACCTGCAACACATCCGGCAGTCCTTGGTACGGACAAGGCAACCATAACTATAGCGTAGCCGATGTCGACGGCGATGGCTGCGACGAAATTATCTACGGCTCCATGGTTATCGACAACAACGGCCGTGGCCTCTCGACGACTGGCCTTGGACATGGCGACGCGTTGCATGTCGGCGACCTCGACCCCTTCCGCAAGGGACTGGAGGTCTTCGCTTGCAATGAGGAGAAACCGAGCAACAACTATCGTAACGCTACGACCTCCGAGATTTACTATCGCGATATCGGCTCAAGCGACGACGGCCGTGCGATGGCAGGCAACTTCACAAACAACTATCCGGGCGGCATAGGTATGTCTTCGAAATCGGGCGTGATCTCCTTGGCGGCTGACCAGACGATTGAAGGGTGGGTGAACAATTGGAATGTGAATACACCCGATCCTGCCGCGTTGAATTTCCGCATCTATTGGGACGGCGACCTACTCGACGAGAGCGTGAACAGTCCTGGTACAGAGCGCGAGTGCATCGTCCTCAAAGCTGGCTATGGCCGCGTGATTCAGACGGGAGGCGTAGCGATGACCAACGACTCCAAGAACAATCCCTGTGCGCAGGGCGACATCCTTGGCGACTGGCGCGAGGAACTCATCCTACGCTCGACCGACAACGCCGAGTTGCGCGTCTACACGACTACCGACGCGACCGTCTATCGGATGCCTTCGCTTTGGTTCGACCCCGCTTATCGTCAGGCTATGGTATGGCAACCCTTGGCTTACAATCAGCCGCCTCACGTGAGCTATTTCGTAGGCGAGATGGAGGACCTGACCGTAGCGCCACCACCATTGACCAACGCAGGACGAACTGAACTTGCAGCTAATGGCGTTATCACTTCGGCTTTGAATGGCCAGCACGTGATGGTGTGCGACGGCGGCAATATAGGCATCGACGAGGGCGGGGCCAGTCCTTCAGTCCTGACGATGAACGTCGGTTCTACCGTCTCGGGTAACGACAACAACTCGAACATCAGCTACAGCTACGCCTCGTGTCAGTTGGGCGCCACCATAGGCGGCACGACCTGCAAGGGCGACCTTACGGGCGCGATGCGATTGGTAAAGCAAGGCGACGGCTTGCTCAAACTGACGGCGCGCACCTTCACTTATACGGGCCCGACCGACATCTGGGCTGGCTCCGTTTATTTCCGCGGTACGATGGAG
Source organism: uncultured Bacteroidales bacterium (assembly GCA_902803195.1). Lineage (GTDB taxonomy): Bacteria > Bacteroidota > Bacteroidia > Bacteroidales > Bacteroidaceae > Physcousia. Next base: position 1,166 of record CADCOX010000273.1, on the reverse strand, counting down.
TCCAGCCCCGTATGGATGAACTGCCACACGGCGCTCTACACGGCCGCCACCTACCATCGAGCCCTTACGATGGAGTATGGCGCAGCACTCTATCCCAGCTACAACGCCTCCACGGCTACAGCCCTCGACTACGCTATGGCTACTGTCGATACGCTCAATCTCCACGAAGGAGCTCGCGTCGTATTTCAGCTTGCCGACACCCAGAGCGATGCCCTTGCCGTTAAGCAACTGAACCTGCGCACGCGTTCGTGGTCGTACGGTCCCAAGTATTTGGCACCTGTCTTCGAGATTAGCAGTACTACTCCGCTGGCTGATGGTATGTATCGCCTTGGCTCGCTCGAGGAAGTAGGGCAGGGCAGCCTCGAGGACATCGTCGTCGAATGTACCAACCTGCTCAACAGCACGAGTGACTTGCAGATTGTCTGCGAGAACAGCAAACTCTATCTCGTTGTGGGCGAGTACGTTGATCCCGACGAACGCGACTATTCGTTCTATGAGAAGGTCTATGAGCAAACTTTCGATGATCAGACGGCAACGGGTTGGGTCTTAGATAACGGTGCGAATGTTACCATCACCTACGTTCCGACGGGAACGGATACCTATGCTTACGACCTTTATTTGGAGCGTACAAGAACCCTGACTCGTGACTTCAGTACGAATAACCTGTTCACGAACGACATAGATTATATCTTTGAGTTCGATTGGGGCACAGGCGGTTCTAACACCGAAGCATCAGTACTAACGATTCTCTCAGACAATGCTGAAGGTAAACTCTTGACAGTTAATGTTCCTGAAGGTTTTGCAACTATCAGTTTCAACGACAATTCGGACAACGTTCTTGCAAGCTACTATAATGGACGTCCATTGACAACACCAACTTCGTTATTCCATTTCATGATAATCGGTAGTAGAGATGAAGGTGTTAGCTTAACCTTGTCAAAGGATGGCGAGATATTAGTTGATAAAGCGCAATTAAGTGATACGTTCTGCCACATTTTGGGGCTGAGAGAATTGTTAGGTCGCAGTTACAACCATACCGTTTTCGACAACCTTCGCCTCTCCTACAAATGTGCGGGTCTGGGTGACGTGAACCTCGACGGCGTCATTACGATAGCCGATGTGACGGCGCTCGTGAACATCCTTTTGGGCAAACCTTTAGAACTCTG
>CADCOX010000272.1 GCA_902803195.1 uncultured Bacteroidales bacterium | reverse complement strand
TGAGCGTGGCGAACGCCCTGAGCGTGGAGGCGACCACCATCCCCGTCGCGAGGAATAAACCGCAATAGTCCCCTGTGGCTAATAGATACGACGAGAGGATGAGCCTAAACGGTTCACCTCTCGTCTTGTCTTTAGTGTGTTTCATACAATCTTTATTGGATGAAAAGACAAGTGATGAGACGAAAAGAGCTCTAAATCTACTTCTTAAGACGCAGAAAACACTATATTTGCGGTCAAACTATTTCAAAATATTACTATATTCATCACGGATATGCGTAAAACACTTCTCATCCCGCTCCTTCTTTGTGCTATCATCGCCAACGCACAGGACTATACTAAGTTTCTTTCCCCCGATCGAGGTTTTACCGAGGTGACGACCCTCGACGGCATCACAGGCAGCGCGGCTGATTGCTACATTCTCACGTCTGCCGAGGACGAAAGCCTCATCCTTGGCATAGGGCGCTACGAAGCCAAGCCCGACTGGGCCAGCGAAGACTCCAAGGCCCTTCGTTACGTTGCCGTTGACACCGACCCTGTACTCGACCTCTCCAATTTCTTCACCATCGAGCAGAGCGGTAGCTTCATCGGACTGCGCAACCTCGTCTATAGCGCCGACCTGTTCCAGACGCATGACAATGCAGGCTTTATGTACGTCAATACTTATACGGACAAGAATCTGGACGAGTGGAGCTTCCTCACGCCCACATTCTCCGACAGCTATTGGCTCTTCGAGAGTGGCAAGTACCCGTTGTCCAGCGGCAACTGGGCCAGTGGTTACCTCGGACCTTGGAACCAGCTTGTAGCCAAGGGCGAGCCCCTGGCGCTCAATCGCAAGAACACCGATGACGATCTCGCTGGACACTTCCGCCTGTTCCGCATCGCCAAGGATGACCTTATGGCCATGTACACGGCTGCGCGGCGCAGCGAACTGCTCAAAGCCTCTGCTTCCAACCCCGTGGATGCCACTTGGCTCATCACCAATCCGTCGTTCGAAGCAGGCGAGACGGGTTGGACGCTCATCGGCAAAGATCCGAATGGAAACGTTGAGTTCACGGCCCGCGATTATGGCATGACGGGTAAGGAGGGCGGCTACGTCATGAACGCCTACCAATGGTGGGCTCCACAGCTCGCCGTCAGTCAGACCATCGACCTTCCCAGCGGCGACTACACGCTCACCGCCCAGCTCTGCACATGGGAAGGGCGAACGGCCTTCCTCACGGTCAACGGCACCTCTGCCACAATCGTCGGACAGAATGACGCCACTGGCATCCCCGTCAGCATCGGCCTCGCCATAGGTCAGAGTGGACGGCTCACGATGACCGCCGGCAGCACAGGCCAGTGGTGGACCGAGGGCCATGAAGGCGAGACGCAGACCTTCTTCAAGGTCGACGACCTGCGCCTGACCTGCCGAGGTATCACCCTCAACGGTGCTGCGCTGCCCCTTCCCAACGACGCTTCGACCATACTCCAGCCAGGCCAGTGGTACTATTACGAGGCCGACTATCGCACCGAATATCGCCTCGTCGGCAATATCACCGACATGGTCTATAGCACCGAGGGCGACAAACCGCTCGCCGACATCGTCAGCGCTCCCGTTGAACGCGAGATGACGCTCGCCCGCGGGCGCTGCTATTTCAAGACCTCGCGCAACGATGCCGCACTCGTCATCACCAAGACGCGCACTATGCAGGAGAGCGAGTTCACAGCTGCAGCGCTGAACGTGGACGGGTTGCCTAACAAGATTCTGACGATAACCCTAAACGAGGACGGCCCGGGCAGCGACGGCACCAAGAAGATTAGTCAGTACTTGGCTTCAAAGGGCTACGACATCATTGGCTGCAGCGAAGACTTCAACTATCATGGTTCACTCATTTCCTCTCTGCAGGACAATTATAGCTGGGGGAAGGAACGTGCCACTCTGAGTGCCGAAGGTTTGAGTCTTGAAATGCTGATCAACGGTTTCCGTTTCGACACCGATGGCCTTAACCTTCTGTGGAAGAACAGCACCTGTGTTGCTTCCAATGAGAGCTGGACACAGTGGGAGAGCATGGAAGCCACCTATGGCAACCAATACGTCAAGAAAGGTTACCGCCACTACGACCTCACGCTCGCCGATGGCAACGTCATCGACGTCTTCATCCTCCACATGGATGCTGGCGACGCCATCGCCTCGCGCGAGGCACAATGGCGACAGCTTGCCGAGGCAGTCAACGCAACCGACTCTTCGAGACCCAAGCTCATCCTGGGCGACACCAACAGCCGCTGGACGCGGGAAGACATTGCTGCCAACTTCTCCGCTCGACTTAGCAAGAGCCTCACCGCCACCGACGTATGGGTGGAACTCTGCCGCGATGGACGACAGCCCACCACCGCCATGGGCGACCTCACCGACCAGAGCGCCCCAGAGAACTACGCCAACTACGAGGTCGTCGATAAAGTCATCTACGTCAACCCGTGGATTGGCAACACGCTGCAGCTCGTGCCGATGAGCTTCCGCATCGAACAAGACTACACCTATGACAGCGTTGACCACGATGGCAACACCGCTCCCCTCGGCGACCACCGTCCTGTCGTCGTATCCTTCAAGCTGCTGAAGTCTGGCGGCCTCTTTGGCGACGTCAATGCTGACGACAAGATCACCATCGCCGACGTCACGGCTCTCGTCAATATCATCCTCGGCTTGGACACTGACAACCGCTATGACCATCAAGCCGCCGACGTAAACGGCGACAACGCAGTCACCATAGCCGATGTCACGGCCCTCGTCAACCTCATTCTCGGTCATTAAATATAGAAACTTTATTCCCTCTATCATGAAGAAATGAAGGTATCAATCACAATCGAAATCAAACAATTACTCTTACATCTTATAATGAAACGTTTCTACTTGTTAATCGTTAGTGTGTTATTATTTTGCTTGGGCATCAGCCACAGCGCCTATGCAGTGCCTGCCAAGCGAGGAGTTACAAGAGAACTGGTGCTGACCGATGGCTCGCGTGTGACCGCCGTGCTCGTTGGCGACGAACACGGCCACTACTGGCTCGCTGCCGACGGCACTGCCTATCAAGCTATCGAGGGCACCGAGGTCTACGCGAGCGTTGATCGTCAGCAGGTCGTCCAGCGAGCGAATGTCCGTAGGGCAACCTCCAATGCCCGTCGTCAGCGTCGGATGGCTCCGCGCCGCATCGGCGAGGTGGGCGCCATCACCGGCAAGAAGAAGGGACTCATCATCCTCGTCAACTTCTCCGATGTCACCTTCAACAAGTCCAACACCAACGCACTCTACCAGCGTATCGCCAACGAGGAGAACTTCACGTACGGCAACTTCAAGGGTTCGATGCGCGACTATTTCTACGCCCAAAGCGAGGGCCAGTTCGAGCTCACCTTCGACGTCGTGGGGCCCGTATCAGTGTCGAAAGCGCAGTCCGACTACGGCGCCAACGACAGCAATGGCGATGACCAATATCCCGCCACGATGGTCATTGAGGCCCTGGAGAAGGCCGACAGTCAGGTCAACTATGCCGACTACGACTGGGACGGCGATGGCGAAGTGGAGCAGGTCTACGTCGTCTATGCCGGAAAGGGCGAAGCCGATGGTGGCGCAGCAAGCACCATCTGGCCCCACGAATGGGAACTCTCGGCGGCTGCCAGTTATGGCGACGGCAGCGGCGCTCAGACGCTTGACGGCGTGACGATCAACACCTACGCCTGTGGCGCCGAACTCAATGGCGCTACTGGCACCATCGCCGGCATCGGCACCATGTGCCACGAATTCAGCCACTGCCTCGGCTATCCCGACTTCTACGACACCGACTACTCCGGTGGTCAGGGCATGGGCTACTGGGACCTCATGGACAGCGGCTCCTACAACGATGATGGCTATCAGCCCGCAGGCTACACCAGCTACGAGCGGTGGGTGGCGGGATGGAAGACGCCCACGGAACTCACGTCTACCACGCAAGTCGACAACATGAAGGCGCTGCAGGCCAGCGGCAGTAACACCTACGTCATTTATAATAGCGGCAACAAGAACGAGTACTACCTCCTTGAGAACCGACAGAAGACGGGCTGGGACGCTAGCCTGCCAGGGGAAGGACTGCTCATTCTGCACGTCGATTATAGTGCTTCGGCATGGAGCAGCAACACGCCTAATGATACCCCCAGCCACCAGCGCATGACATGGATAGCGGCTGATAATAAATATCAGTATGAGGCATACAACGGCTCCAAGTACTACACCGAAGAGGGCATGGCAAACGACCCTTACCCCTACGGCTCGGTAAATGCTTTCGGTGAATCTACCACACCTGCCGCTAAGCTTTTCAACAAGAACGCAGGCGGCACCTACTACTTAGACTCATCAGTTGAAAACATCACGCAGAATGCCGACGGCACTGTTTCATTCAAGTTCCGCGCAGCAAGTAATGTGGCCACACCTACGTTCTCGCCCAAGGCAGGACGCTATGCTGAGGCGCAGACCGTAAGCATCAGTTGCACCACAGACGCCGCCGCCATCTATTATACCCTCGACGGCACTACGCCCTCGTCCGCCAGCACTCTCTACACCTCGCCCATCACCATCAGTGAGACAACGGTGGTGAAGGCTGTCGCCGTGCTTGACGGCGAGGAGAGCAAGGTGGCGAGCGGCAAGTTCACCATTGGCGCCAGCACCAGCGACCCCAACACTATCACCTTCACCCGTGTAGCGTCGGTCGACGACCTCGAGCCTGGCATGCGCTACATCATCGCCTGTGGCAGCAAAGCCCGAGCTGCAGGCGCCGTCAGCAACAGCATCATGGGCTCCCAAATGGTCACCGTCAGCGACGAGGTCATCACCATCGGCAACGATGTGGAAGTGTTCGTGCTGGAGCAGGCTGAGGATGGAGGGTGGACATTCATGAACGAGACCACTGGCGAGTACCTCTATGCCACGACAGCGAAGAAACTAGCCTACGCAAGCGATGAGAAAGCGTGGACACTCACCGATGGTACCGATGGCGTCACGATGACCTTCGACTCCTACGGCACTATGCTCTACAACGTCAACAACCCGCGTTTCACCACTTACACCAGCAGCCCCAACGCGTCGATGATCCAGGCCAACCTCTACATGGAGGACAGTAGCGCTACGCCTTCGCTGCCCACACCCTTCATTGTGGCCGACGAGGCGCTGACCTTCAACGCCAAGGTGGGGGCACAGCACACGATGCCCCTCAACGTGCTGAGCGAGAACCTCACCGACGACATCGCGCTTGCGTTGACCGATGCGGCAGGCGTCTTCAGCCTCTCGACAACGACGATTGACAAGGCCGTCGAGGACGCCGTCGTGCAGGTGACCTTCGCCCCCACGGCTGCGGGCTCTTTCTCGGGCTCCATCACCCTCACCAGTGCTGGCGCTGAAGCCGTTATGGTAACACTGACAGCTACAGCTACCGAGAATGGCAGTTCGACGGGTGGCGAAGGTGACAGCTATCAATTGGTTGGAGATGCCAACTTGTTGGCAGCTGGCGACGAAGTGTTGATTGCTTACATTGACGAAAGCGGCAACCCCTACGCGCTGAGCACCACTCAGAACGACAACAATCGCTCAGCCTCCTCTGACCTCACCCTTAACGCCGACGGCACCCTCACGCCTGGCGAGGGCGTGCAGATTATCACCCTCGAGAAGAATGGCACCAATTACCTCTTCAACGTGGGCAGCGGCTATCTCTATGCGGCAAGCAGTTCGAAGAACTATCTCAGAACCGAATCCACTGCCGATGACAATGCCAAGGCAGACATCAGCATTGCCGACGGTATGGCTACCATCATCTTCCAGGGAACGAACACACGAAATGTGTTGCGCTTCAATCCCAATAATAGTACGCCTATCTTCTCCTGCTATGATGTAGGGTCTAGCGTGGGTAGTCTGCCTCAGCTCTATCGAAAGGCTGCTGGCAACTTGAAGCACGACGCCACGCTCACTTTCAGTGCCACCACGGCAACAGCCACTGTGGGTGAAGATTTCACAGCTCCGTCGCTGACCACTGACCCTGCCGACATCAACGTCACCTACGCCAGCAGCAAACCCACTGTGGCTGAGGTCGATGCCACCAGCGGAGCCATCACGATTCTGGAGGCTGGCACCACCATCATCACCGCCACCTTCGCGGGCAACGACAATTACAACGGTGCTTCGGCATTCTACGTCCTTACCGTCAAGGCTGAGGCTACCGGCGACGAGAACTCTGCCGACAACCCCTACACCGTGGCCGAAGCTCAGGCGTTGTTCGACAACGACCAGCTGCCTGAGGATTTGGTCTTCGTGAAGGGCGTTGTCGCATCCATCTCGGAGGTGAATACCCAGTATGGCAACGCCACCTACAATATCTCCGACGACGGCACCGAGGACAACCAGCTCCTCGTCTATCGCGGCAAATACCTCGATGGCGATGCCTTCACCAGCGCTGACCAACTACAAGTGGGCGATACTGTGGTCGTCTACGGCAGCCTCATCCTCTATAAGAACACGACGCGTGAGTTCACATCTGGCAACTACATCGTCAGCCTCGCACGCCCTGAGGGCACCACACCTGCCGCTGGCGACTACGTCAAGGTGACTTCAGCACCCGACGACTGGAGCGGTCAGTATCTGATTGTCTACGAGGAGGGCAGCGTGGCCATGAATGGCGGTCTGGGAACCTTGGATGCAATCTCGAACACCATCAACGTGACCATCTCCGACAACACCATTTCGAGTTCAGACGCCACTGATGCAGCATCCTTCACCATTGAAGCCGTCGTCGGTGGCTATACCATCAAGAGTGCAAGCGGTTATTACATCGGCCAGACCTCCGACGCCAATGGATTGAAGACATCAGCTGAGACCGCTTTCACCAACACCTTGAGCATGGCATCAGATGGCGTGGACATCGTCAGCGATGTCACTCATCTACGCTATAATATGACGTCGGGACAGACGCGTTTCCGTTACTTCAAATCCGCTACCTATACGGCCCAACAGCCTATCGCACTCTACCGCAAGGTTGCCGCGCCTGTCGTCGTGACGCTTGGCGATGTCAACAAGGACGGCTTCGTCACCATCGCTGACGTCACCGCTCTCGTCAACATCATCCTCGGCAAGGACACCAACAACGACTACGACAGCGCTGCCGCCGATGTCAATGGCGATGAGAAGATCACCATCGCCGATGTCACGGCCCTCGTCAACCTCATTCTTGGCAAGTCATAAGCACCTCAAGGACCGCGCTACAACCTTGGTTGTTAGCTGCAGCCCTCATCCTCGCTGCACTCGGCTCCTTCACCTCTTGCGAGCGCGCCGATGCCGACAACGCTCATGCGCAGCAAGTTGAAGCGACCGAACTCATCCGCACTGGTCAGAGTTGGGATGGCGCCGAACTACCAGATTATCTGGCGGGACGCCCCGAACTTGCCGCCATGAAATACGTCATCCCTGCTGGTCGGAAATTAGGCTGGCACCACCACCCCGTGATGAATCTCGGTGTGCTTGTGCAAGGCGAGTTGACCATCTTCAGTCAGGATGGGAAGCAAAAGGTCGTTCACGAGGGAGAGGCCGTCGTGGAGACGGTAGAGACTATTCATCACGGCGAGAACAACGGTACGAAAGCCGCCATTCTCTACGTCTTCTACCTCTCGCAGAAGGACCTCCCGCTGGCCGTTCAGCACTCCGAGATGCCGTTGGAGTGACCCAGTCAACTTTCGCTCTGTTCGCAGTAATCTGATAGAAATAACATGGTCATCATGGATACATCCTGAGCTTGTCGAAGGGTACATCAAGCGCTCGGCCCTACGGGACGCTTCGCTCTGCGAAGAACTTTTTTGACGAGGAAAGTACTCGACCTCTGCTCGCTTGACCCTTCAAGAAATGCGAAGGAAACGCGCAGAAAATTATTTCAGAAAATAACGATATAATATTTCTTGTGCGAAATTTACTCCGAATTTACTTTCAGTGTCGAAAACTTGTCTACTCGTCCGCTCGAGCTCTGCTCGCTTCGCTCTGCGAAGAACTCCTAACTCTTAACTCCTCGTTCGGCGCTGCACCGCTTCTTCGAGCCTCAAGGCGAGTCTAAAGAACTCTTAACTCTTAACTTTTAACTCTTAACTCTTATCTCCCAAGCAAGCGGAGCTTGCGAAACTTAAGATGGATAAGAAAACGTCAATTGATGGAGCTGTTTCTGTGAAGTACAAGGTCGTATTCGTGCTCTTCCTGCTTTTTGGCTTCCTCGCGGAGGCCTCTGCCCAGCGGTTCGTGGAGAGGCTGCGGGCTGTCATGCCTGTAGGGATGCGAAAGCGGGGCGAGAAGGTGGACAGCGTGTTAACAGCCCGTTACTACCAAACGTCTTGCGACACAAATTATGTCGTGAGGCCCGAAGGGACGCTGACGCTGAAGCTGAGGCTGAACCAGACGGGTAACACCTTCCACGCCAAGGGAACGGTGAATGGCTTCTACCAGAAGGCCGACCTCAGGACGAGTCACAAGACCACGGTGAGCCTCGCCGCGTCCTTCCGTGGTCTCACCGCGGCGGTGGCCATCAATCCTGCCAAATTGAAGGGAGTCTATAAAGACTATGAGCTCAATGCCCACTACTTCAGTAGCCGTGTGAGTCTGGACTTCAGCTATCAGCGCTCGGAATCGCTCGTGGGCGACATCAACGGTGACAGGGGAGCGCGACGGTTAGAGTCGGGCGACGTGGCCATGAAGGTAGTGAACGTCGTGGGCTACTACACGTTCGACCATCGTCATTTCTCTTATCCCGCGGCCTTCACTCAGAGCTATATCCAGCGCCGCTCGGCAGGTTCTGGGTTGGCAGGCATCAGTTATCAGGGAGGCAACATCAAGACGACCGATGCGCTGATGGCGAGAAACCCCGATGCGCCCGAGGTACGCATCTATGCCGGGCATGTAGGCATCGGCGGCGGCTATGCCTATAACTGGGTGTTCGGGCGCAAGTGGCTGCTGCATATCTCGGCACTCCCTACGTTCGTCGTTTACAACCGAAACAACTTGACCATCAACGGCGAACGACAGCAGGCTCATCGCATGCGACTGAACATGATTTTCAACGAGCGAGCAGCCATCGTCTACAACTTCTCGCCCCGCTACTTCGCCGGCACTACGCTCGTGATGAACAATTCGGCCTTCGCCGACGATGCCGTCGTTATCAACCAGAACAAGTGGCGTGCTCGCTTCTTCGTGGGGGTGCGGTTATAGGCATAGCCTGACTCGAATGGTAGGACGCCTACATTCCAACGTACCACCGCCCCTGTCCTTAGACGGACGGGGGCGGTGGCAAGAGTGAGTAGGAAGAGGGCTCAGCGCTTGTCAGCGAGACCGTAGTCGGCCCAACGCTCTTGGGGAAAGCGCTCTTTGATAATGACCTTGCGCTCGGCATATTTGTTCTTCACGTCGGCTAGAATTTCGTTCATGCGCCTCACCTTTGGAGCCAGTTCAGCGCGCAAGCGTTCGCATTCGTCGCTGGCTGCGGCAAGCGCCTTGACATCCTTTTCCATTTGACTTAACTCTGTC
>CADCOX010000271.1 GCA_902803195.1 uncultured Bacteroidales bacterium | reverse complement strand
TCTATGGATGCGAGAATTGTCTCTCCGCCGTAGGGAGGCAAGAGTACGTCGAACGTAGGATTCCCACTCGATGCTTGTTGGTAGGATATATTGTCGGTGCTCATGGCGCGGTCGATGCTCATAGCAGGGATGCTCACCGCAGAGGAGTCGTTACTGCAGAGCCTCAGGGCGAGTGCAGTGGCATCGTCGTCGCCCGTCATGAACTGGTCATCGAGGTGCTGGCATACGAAAGTGATGTCCTCGGTCTTGCCTCCAATGGCAGGCTGCATGTATTCATCGAAATAACGAGGTGACCTGTAGTTGTTCTCAGATTCGAAATACTCCACCAGCGGGCGGCGCATATACTTCTCGCTCACGGCGGCAGGCACGCCAATCTGATTCAACTTGAACACTTCGGGGTTGGCGAGCTCCTTGTTGTTGACCTTCGTGATGCTGACTTCAACGTCGCCTGTCTGGAAACAACAGACAGGGATTAGGAAAGAGCGACTAGTGGCACCCGGCTCGATGCTCGACGAGAGTACAAGGGTCTTGCTGGCCGACTGCTCACCCTGACGGGAAGTGACCTCGATATTGCGGATGGCCATCGAACCGCCATTCTTGACGCGTACTAGGCAGTCAGAGTACTCGTTCGTAACGACAACGCCATTGTCTATCATCGAGGTGATAACAGGGAGATAGTTGAAAGAACCCATGGAATCCTGGATGATGAGGATAATGGGCAGGGAACCAAGATTACGGGAATCGCGCCAAATGGGTTGGCCGTTCTCGTCGTTGTCGCCTTCAATCCAGAGGTAGCAACTATTAGGCTGATTGTAGGGATAGAGCTTAGGGATGGCGCAGACATCTTTCTTCAGATTTGTCGTGAATCCCACCACCAACTGGTCGATGTCTTGAGGAATCACGTACTTCGTCAGCGTCATCGTATTCCACCCCGGATTGCTGCTGCTGTAGTTGTAGCGCACTGTGGCTTTTCCGGTAGAGAGGTTTTCGCTGTTGAAATCCTTGCGCACGAATCCATTATAGGTTCCAGATTGCGTGCTGGTATCCCAGCCCACGTACATGCCCGTGATGGTACCGCCAACATAATGCTTGAGTATATCCTTCGTCAGGAGGATGGCGCAACCAACAGTAGCATCATAGGGCAACGAAAGACCATCGTATTCCCAAATCTGAGCGCTGTATTGGACATAACCGACTTGAGCCTTTCCCGAGGTGCTTTGGGCTGAGGAGGTTGTCGTGATGACAAAAGCGGAAATCACGACGGTTAGTAACGCGTAGAGTTTCTTCATATCTGCCTTAGGTTTAATGTTTGTGAATAAAGTCCTTCTTTTTTGACAGCGCAAAAGTACGTATTTTCTACTGATTCGCCAAAAAGAATGGCCTATTTTTCCAAGCTCTCGAGAACCCCCAAATGTACTTTTCCACACCTATTATACTTCTAAAATTAACTATACACCTGTAAATAAGTGAGTTAATATGTTTTAATCAAACCTCATTTTTCCACACCTTTCTTTTGGCACAAACGCGAAAAGACCGTACCTTTGCAGCGGCAAAACGAAGATAAAGTCCTCAAACGATGAAAATTGGCTTTCAACAACTCTCCATTATGCTTCTGATGGTTGGCCTGCTCACAGGCTGCCACCGCCACCGTGCGACCACGGCTGCTGAATCATTGGAGGCTGCAGAGTTCGTGCATACTTCATCGCCCGATAGCGTGAAAGCCTACGAGGATCTGCTGCGAACAACCATCATCAAGGCAGAGACGGAGTTCGACTGGATGACTTGCGCACAAGCCGCGCTCCTCTTGTCGGCACAACTGCAATGGACCGACGAAGACGAAGCCCTCTCGCTTGCCCAAAAGGCTCAGCAAGCATACGAGAAAGATCGCTCGACTCGTAGCGACGTTTCTAGTCCGCAGAATGGCGATGTCGACGAATCCCTGAGCTTACGCATCAGCCTAGTCATGGCGGGTCTGCTTGAACAAACAGGCGACACCGCCCGTGCGCGTTCCCTATATCAACAATGCCTCAAAGCCGACGAGAGCCGCAATGTAGCACTCAGCCGTCTGGCCAACCTGAGTCTGGCCTCAGGCGATACTGAAGGAGCGTTGGCACTGGCACGTCAGATACGCCCGGACGAAAGCGATACGGCCGACGTCGAACCCCTCTTCGTGCTCGCCAACTGCTACTTGCAGAGCGATTCGCTGGTCGCGGCCCGACAGATCTATGAACGTCTGAGCGCCCTGCCTAACAGCAAGACACGTTACGTTGCCTATCGCCACCTCGCTGAGATTGCCATCCTCGAGCGCCGTCTCGAGGCACTCCCTTCAGGACTGGACTCGGCTTTTGCAAGCGCCGAGAACGTCTTCTTCGAAGCGCTTCAGCAGAAGGACGCCTACTTCCACGCCACGCTCGAGCAAGAACGGCGTGCCGAACGATTAATGTATCATGGCAGACTCTTGAACTGGGCGCTACTGGGCATCACCGTCGTAGGTGCACTCACCATCCTTTTCATCGTAAGCGTGAGCCGTCAACGACGGGCAACGCAGCGCCAACGCTTGCTGGCAGAACAACGTGAACGCGAACTGGCAGAACAGCGATTACAGCAAGAAGCAAAGGAACGTGAACGCGAAGCTCGCGAAGCCGAAGAGCGCCTACTGCAACAAGGGCTGAAAATTCAGCTGTTGCAACGCTTCATTCTCGACAAAAACGAAGTCCTGCAGCGTCTGCGCAAAGAGGGCGATCACAAGCGCCAACTCAGCGCCAAAGAATGGGCTGACGTAGAGCAGATGCTGGACAGCATCACCGACGGCTTCGTGAGTCGTCTCAGGACTGCCCATCCCGAGTTCCGCGAAGAAGATATACAACTCTGCATGCTCACTCACATGAAGCTCTCCAACCAAGTCATCTCAAGCATTTATCTCATCACCGTCTCTGCCGTCAAGCATCGTAAGCTCAAGCTGAAGAAAGACGGCTTCGGCGAGACCGATCCTGAGTGCCCGCTCGATGACGTCCTCGATAGAATCTAAACGACAATGAACGTGTTTGCCATCATACTCCTACAAGCCATCACTATGTTCCAGCCCGAGGCCATCGTGCAAACGGGCGAGGGAACAGTGGTAGCTGTTGAGACGGAGCAAACGGAGACGCGTGTGAGCTTGCGCTTCACGACAGCCGCCGACAGTTGGCCTGTCCCGACGACGATGTTCCTCTCCGACGAGGCCGATGGCCGCCACGCTTTGCGCAGTAGTCATGTCGAAGACTCTATCCTCGTCCTGACGTTTGAGGCCTTACCACCGACGACACGCGTCTTCGACATCATAGGCGATGACCTCCACCGATGGATGGGCGTGCATAGCGCTACCCGTGCAATGAGCTTTGCTCATGTGCGCCCACGATTTGACGAGAATGCAAAAATCACCCATTCCATCGATTCTATCATATACGAATGCGGACTCATCAGAACGCTCGAAGACGATTCAGCCTTCGCTCGCTTGCAACCTAATCTGCCTCGCCTGCGCGACTATATTGTATGGAAATGGAAGCTATCGCCTCATGAGGCGTTCATACTCGCAAGGCGCCATCAGGCGATATCGGAAACGAAAACGTTAGCGACAACGAAGACAAAGACCTCCATCCGTTCACTCGATGAACTGCCAATGGCTCCCAAGTCGAAACGACGGTCGTCAGGACGAACTAAAGCCAAGACTCAGGAGCCTGTCTCGCCACCACCATCGGCAGCCGTGCTGCCGCGTAAAGTACGTCCACTCTCCCGCTTCGAACAAAAGATGCTGCAAGAACGGAAGTGAGGTGGGTGAGGAGTTGAAAAGTTGAAAAGTTGAGAAGTTCTTCGCAAGCGAAGCGAGCAGAGCTCGAGCGGACAAGTGGACGAGTTGAGGAGTTGACGAGCGGACAAGTTCTTCGCAAGCGAAGCGAGCAGAGCTCGAGCGGACAAGTGGACGAGTTGACAAGTTTAAAGTAATAACGAGATAAAAAATAGATGACTATGAATACGAAAGGCTACGGGAACTGCGTACGCTGCAGTCTGATCAGTATCTTGATGTGTGCGTTGTCGCTTCTGACGACAGCCAAGGCACAGGTGTCCGCTGAAGTAGACGACGCACGACAGAGCTATACGGCTCGCGTTGTCGATGCCGAGACTGGCGAGGCATTGCCGTTGGTGGGCGTATACATCAGCGAGGAGAGCAACACGCTGACCAACTTCGATGGCGAATTCACCATCAAAGCTGCACCGACGGATATCCTACGCCTGACGTGCATTGGCCGACAGACCCTGACGTTACAGGCCAAGAACCTGAGGCTGGCAGAAGGCGTTGATGGCGTCCACGTAGTGAAGATGAGGATGCTCGACGCTACGCTCTCGGAGGTGACGGTCAAGGCCGTTGAAGGTATGCTCTTGCAGGTGGCAAAGAAGTTAGAGAAAATCTACAATCGCAAGGAGAACAAAAAGGCGCAGTACTTCTACCGCCAAACATCCGTCTTCTCGCAGAAACAGGATATCGTAGAGGCTTTCGTGGGAGCGCGCTCTGCCGTGAACCTACGCGAGCTGGAGTTCCTCACGGGGCGCCACGGACTGCTGAGCCAAGCGGCATGGAACCGCTCAGAGATCAGCGACATGAACTTGCACCATCTGCTGGAGATGGGTCCCATGACACGTGGGAGCCTATTCTGGCACGACTTGATAGCTCCGTTGAAGCCGGAAGGGACGGCGGGCGCTCTGACCACAAGAACCAGAGGCAATAAACTAACGCTAGACCTTGATCAACTGAAAAAAAAGCATTACTCCGGAGTCGAATACCTGCAACATTTCTATGACATCTCGGTGACCGAGATGGACGGCGACGACCAGCATCTTTATCGTTTCGAACTTCGGCGTCGCGAGGACGTAGAGGTCGTAGCTCCTATCATGACGGGGGCGCTCTACGTGGATCGCGCCACGCTCAGTCCGCTGGCTTTCGACGGGCAGGTGGAGAACCTGAAGCTGCGCTTCGGCAAAGGCGAGCTGCGCTCGGCAACAGTGCTGCCCGTGACCTTCGACATGCACATGGACTACGTCTACGACCGCAAGTTCCCTGAGGTGGCAGACCTCTCGGTTCAAGCCAAATGGGGCGATTTCCAGACGCGCACGCTCCTCTTCAACGTTGAGGGGCAGAAGCACCTGCACGTAGGCAAGAAAATGAAGAACGCGCGTGCGCGAGAGAATATGCTCTCATCGATTGCCGAAGCAGGCTACGACAGCACGTTCTGGGCCAACAATGAGGTGGTGAAGCGTACAGCTGAGGAGCAGGCCATCGCACAAGGTGCTGTGGACCTCGTCAAGGCACGCCTCGACAGTCTGGCGGCCTATCAGGCTTCGTTGCCGCCCCTGGCTCGCTTCGCCGATCGTCTGGAGCGATTCGGACAAGCCATCCCACAGGAAAAGGTCTTCGTGCACATGGATAACACCTGCTACTTCCTGGGCGACACCATCTGGTTCGCGGCCTACACTCGTCGCACCAACACCGACCAGCCGAGCCGCATCAGCCGCGTGCTTTACGCCGAGCTATGGAATCACGACGGTTACCTCGTAGAGCGCAAACTCATCGAGATGAAGGACGGCCGCGGACACGGCTTCTTCGCCTTGCCCGATACGCTCTACTCAGGCTACTTCGAATTGCGCGCCTACACCCGTTGGCAGCTCAACTGGGGTCAGACCGAGCACTATCACTCTTGGTTTACAGAGTATTCTTTTTACAACAAGGCTATGGCCAAGGACTTCTTCCGCGACTACGAGAAACTCTACTCGCGCGTGTTCCCCGTCTACGACAAGCCAAAGGAAGAAGGTGATTTCTACCGCGACATGACGTTCCGTCCCCTGCGCCGCTATTTCAAGAGCGAGCCCAAGGAACCCGAGTTGCGTCTGTCGCTCTTCCCCGAAGGCGGCAATCTGGTGGCGGGCGTGCCGTGCCGAGTGGCCTTCGAGGCTGCCACTTCGGAGGGCGAGGTACGCGAGGGAACCCTTTCCATCAATTGCAATAATAAAAGGGTAAGGATAAAAGATGACCGTGGTGAAGAGGTGATGGCGGTGAGAACCGAGAACCGTGGTCGCACTACCTTCATCTTCACGCCCGAGGAGGGCAAGAAATACGAAGCCATCTTCACGCCCGATGAACAGCCGAAGGACGCCAAGCGCCCCTTGACCGTCAGCCAGGATATCAAGGCGGTGAAGGCAGAAGGCGTGGCGTTGCAAGTTCGTTGCGACAGCACGACGGGCAACTGGCTTTTTGATATCACAGCCGTTGGCCAAGCTGCTGCCATGCCCCTCGGCCTCACGGTGATGAGCGAAGGCAAACTGGTGACTTTTAGAACGATAGACAATGGGCAAGAGACAAAGGACAATGCCTCACTAACAGAATCCATGCGCCAACCTCATTGCTCATTTTCCATTGCCCATTCTGATTTACCCGTTGGTGTAAATCAGGTGACCGTCTTCGACAGCATCGGACATATCTATGCTGACCGTCTCTTCTTCGTCACACGCCCTGAGTTGGCAGAGCCTACGCTTCAGTTCACAGGAGCCAAGGAGCAGTACCAGCCTTTCGAGCGCATTGATTTCGATGTAACTTCGGCCCATTTGATGCCCGACCAGACGGTTTCGCTGACGGTTCGCGATGCCGTCCATGCCGACAACACGTTCGACAGCGGCAACATCATGACCGAGATGCTCTTGGCCTCGGAAATCAAAGGCTTCGTGCCGCAACCCGACTATTTCTTCGAG
>CADCOX010000270.1 GCA_902803195.1 uncultured Bacteroidales bacterium | reverse complement strand
GAAATCAAGCATATTAAGAACATAATCAGACAGAAGACATTGAAATGAAAGCCCGCCTCGGTTCTATTGTTGGAACAGGGGCGGGCTTATTAATTACTGCGTAGACTGTTTTAGAGAGATTGATGTGGAATAATCAATTGCTATAGCCCCAAATGTATGTTATTCAGCATACATTAAGTAAAAAGTATAGTCATTTTAGTGGCTAATGATACTAAAATTGATATCTTTGTCGAACAAATAGCAATATGGGAACAAAAGAGAAACTGATTCAACGATTTTTAGCATCGCCAAGGGACTTTACCTACGATGAAGTCCGACGATTGTTTGGTATCTTTGGCTTTTCCGAAAGTAACAAAGGTTCGACATCTGGTTCACGTGTTGAGTTTGTCAGTAATGATGGGCAGAGTTCGTACATCATGCATAAACCACATCCTGGTAACATGATAAAAAGCTATGTGATGAAGCAACTTCATGCATTTGTTGCTAACAATAAATTAATTGAGAAATTCTACGATTCAAAGAAAGGAGATTAGTGATGGGTACATTAATGTATAAAGGCTACACTGGAAGTGTTGAATACAGCGATGAGGATAAGTGTCTCTATGGCAAAGTTCTTGGTTTGAACAAGGTCTACATCACTTATGAAGGTGATTCTATTCCAGAACTCCGAAAAGATTTTGAAGGTGCTATTGACACTTATCTTCAAAGTTGTGCCGAACGAGGTGTGGCACCCAGTAAGCCCTATAGTGGCAAGTTTGTCATTCGTATGACTTCAGACCTTCATTGGAAAGTCGCCATGGCTGCAGCTGAATCCGGCACAACCATCAATGATTTCATCAATAGGGTGGTGAGTCGCGAAGTGGAGATGGTCAAGGGCTAATTGGGAAGGCTTTCAACGGTTATTTTAATGGTAACGCGGAGCATTTCTGAGAACTGAGTGTCTCGGCAAGCGCACGGGTGGCTACGAGGGAAAGACTGAGTGTCTTTGCCGAGGCACTGCATGCAAGAAATGAGTCTCCACGTATCGCGAGGATCTTCACGTATCTTTTATTTGCATCCCGAAAAATTCGAAAATAACGAAAACAACGAAAATATTCTATATAATCTCCTCGTATCACGAGGATTTACACGTATCTATCTAAATCCAAAACCTCTATTGGCGTTGCGATGAACGGAATAGGCTCATGGCTTTGGCATTGAGCCTAAGGAGATTTAGAGGTTGCCATCTTGAAAACAAGTTCTCAGAGTGGCAAACCCATGAATCTCCTGCCCAAGGGGCCATCCCGTTAATCGATTACGTTGTTAACACTAAATTTTCGTCCTTTTTCGTCTTTTTTCGGGAACCACAATAAAATCCGTGCAGATACGCGTGATACGTGGAGAATATTATTAAATCCCGAAAATAACGGAAATGACGAAAACAACGAAAATCTTTTTTTATGCGTCGCGATGAACGGGATAGGCATGGCTTTGGCATTGAGCCTAAGGAGATTTAGAGGTTGCCATCTTGAAAACAAGTTCTCAGAGTGGCAAACCTCAAGACCTCCTGCCCATAGGGCATCATCCCGTTAATCGAGTGCGTTGTAAACTCTAATTTTTCGTCCTTTTTCGTTTTTTCGTCTATTTTCGGAATCAAAAATTTACGGGAGGGTGATGCGGATCTTGTGGGTACCACTGGCATACTGCTGGGGACGGCTGCCATCGGGCAGGAAGACGAGAGCAGAAGAGCCTTTGGGGATGGTGAACTGCCAATGCCATTGGTCGCCTTTATAGTACCAAGAACTCTTGATGGTGCCAGCGGCAGATTCATAGACAGCATCGAGATGGCCTAGACGATGGTCAGGGATGGGACGCATGAAGATGTGGCGGAAACCGGGTGCTGCAGGGTCTGCAGCGATACCAGCAGCCGTCTCCCAAATCCACTGGCAGACGCACCCATAGGCATAATGGTTGAAACTGTTCATGCCCTGTGGTCCAATGCCTTCGTCGATGGTGTAACTGTTCCATCGTTCCCAGATGGTGGTGGCACCATTGTCAACCGAATATAGCCAGCTGGGGTTCTTGCGCTGGAAGAGGAGGTCGTAAGCGAGATCAGACATGCCATTTTCGGTGAGCGTCTTCATGAGGATGCTGGTGCCGAGGAAACCTGTCTGCAGGCAGCCATCGTGAGCAGCGAAGTTCTCGCGCAGGCGCGCAATCATCTTCTCTTTGGCCTCGCCGCTGACGAGATGGTTGCGGAGGGCGAAGAGAGTCGGCGTCTGCATGGTGTTGAGGATCTCGCAACGGAACGTGCCATCATCGTTAAGGAAATGTTCGCGCAGATAGGCACGTGCCTCGTCAGCCATCTGTTTATAGGGCGCAGCATCACGTCCTGTGGCTGCAGCCATATCGCTCATGTACGTAGCATCGATGGCCCAGTAGTTGGCGCTGAGATAACTCCAGTAAGTGATTGCATCGGGACGTGGTTGCCCACGTTCAAAGCCACGTCCGCTACAGCTCTCGAGCGGTTCGTAGCTGAGCCAATCGGCCCACTGATAGTTGCCATTCTCGGAACTGAGCGCCTCGTGGTCGTAGTGGGTCTCGTTGATGTGCGTCATATAACGGTTCATGGCTTCCCAGTTCTCGTCGATGATGCTGGCATCGCCAAACTGCTTCCAGACAGTCCAAGGTACGATGATACCGGCATCGGCCCACCCCAAGCGCATCATGCCCGCATCGCCATATTGTCCCCAAGGGGCTACGCCAGGGAAGCCACCTGTAGGACTCTGCGTGTCGCGCATATCACGCATCCATTTGTGGAAGAAACGGTCGGTATTGGCAAAGAAGGTACCCGTCTCAGTGAACACCTGTGTATCGGCTGTCCAACCCTGACGCTCGTTGCGCTGTGGACAGTCGGTAGGTACGGAGAGGTAGTTGCTGCGCATGCCCCAAAGCGTGTTGGCGATGAGACGGTTGATGGCGGTGTTGCCCGTGAGGATGCGGCCTGTTTCTAATTGTTGACTGATGGAAGAGACAGGGATGGACTGGATGTTGGCAAACCGCACGTCGCCCGTTGCCGTGATGGCGGCGTAGCGATAACCGAAGAAGGTGGTGCGAGGGCAATAGGAGACGAAACCATCAGCGAAGTCGAAGGTGTAGGTGAGGCGCATGTGGTGTTGATGTGTGCGAAGGTTGGTGCGGTGAACACTTCCCTCGGGCCCATCCATGCCACGCTTCTTGGAACCATTGCCATCATTGAGTAACTCACCTGGGAGGCAGGTGAGGGTAGTGCCCGTAGATGCCTTGAAGACGAAAGCGGGCACAGCTGCTGCGTTCTGACCGAAGTCGACGACCAACGTCTCGCCTGCATGGAGGAGGATCTCGTCTTTCGGACCGTATTCGCGGTCTATGACAACTTTCCCATAGGCATCGTCGGTAGCACCTTGAACATCCTTGTAGACGTAGGCCTTGACTGTAGGTAGTGCGATGTCATGGCGGAGGTAAATTTCGGCACCATCCGATGGCAACAGTTCACCGCTGAACTCAGTGTTCACCTCAGGCGCCGTCAGTAGGTCTGTAGTCATGAAGCCCATAGGACGACGGGCATCGTAGCGCTCGCCTTCGAAGATGCCCGCGTGCTGGACAGGACCAGCGATGCCAGCCTTCCAGTCCGTGGTGTTGGTGAAGTAGCGTTTGCTAGTACCATTGTCATAGGTCACCTCTAACACGCCACGGAAAGCACACTTATGACCGAGCATGCCTTCGTTGCCATTAGGCGTGACAATCTTATCAGCCCACCACCCCGGGGTGACCTGTGCGGAGAGGACATTCTCCTGACCAGCTTTGCGGTTCAAGGCAGAGGTGATGTCGTAGGTGAAGGTACGGCGTGTCTTCTTTGGGTGAGTGAAACCAGGCTTCAACACTTCATCGCCAATACGCTTGCCGTTGACATAGAGGTCAAAGACGCCGAGGCTCGTGGTCATCCATCGAGCACTGAAGATATTCTGCTCGTTGCGAAGGGTGGTGAGGAACCAGCTGGCACCCTCGGCAGAGCAGCTGTTCTTGCCCTCATCAATGGAGCCTATAGCCACAGGGGCATTGGCGGCTGATAGCCATTGGGCGGCGTCCCATGCAGCGTCATCGAGGGGAGCGGTGCGCATAGATAAAGACGGGGAGTGCGTACGGCAGGAGGAGAGGAAGAGGGAGAAGGAAAGAAGGAGGGCAAAGGAGAGGAGGGGGAAGAAGGGGAGGGAGGGGCGGGAGGCACCCGACGGTGACCCGTCGGGAACAGTGGCCGTGGGGAAAAGGGAAGGGTGGGACATGGGGGAGGAGGAGGGGGAAGTTGAGAGTTAAAAGTTAAAAGTTAAGAGTTAATAGTTAAGAGTTGAGAGGGTTAGAGGCTTTCGCATTCGGAGAGCCAGGCATCGCGGGAGGCGTCGCTGGGCATACGCCAATCGCCACGGGGGGAGAGGCTCACGCTACCCACCTTGGGACCATCGGGGAGACAGGAGCGCTTGAACTGCTGCGAGAAGAAGCGACGATAGAAGGTGGTGAGCCATTGCTTAATGATGGCAGAGGTGTAGACGCCATCAAAGGCTTTGGTGGCCAAGAAGAAGATCTTGGTCGGACGGAAACCCCAGCGCATGGCATAGTAGAGGAAGAAGTCGTGAAGCTCGTAGGGGCCTACGAGGTCCTCGGTCTTCTGCTTGATTTGGCCATGTTCGTCAGCAGGGATCAGTTCGGGGCTGATGGGCGTTGCCACGATGTCGAGGAGGATGGCCGAGGCTGCCGTCTCCTGTCGTTCGGCCACCCAACGTACCAAGTGCTGAACGAGCGTCTTGGGAACACCTGTGTTGACACCATACATGGACATATGGTCGCCGTTGTAGGTGCACCATCCGAGAGCTAACTCCGAGAGGTCGCCCGTGCCGATGACAAGGCCATTCAGTTGGTTGGCCAGGTCCATGAGGATCTGTGTACGCTCGCGAGCCTGGGCATTCTCGTAGGTGACGTCCTGCTCAGCAGGATCGTGGTTGATGTCGTCGAAATGTTGGAGCACCGCTTTGCGTATGTTCACCTCCTGTGTGGTGATGCCGAGTGCATGCATGAGGTCGACAGCATTGTTGTAGGTGCGGTCGGTAGTGCCAAAGCCAGGCATGGTGACACCCACAATGCCACGGCGGTCAAGGCCAAGGAGATCGAAGGCACGCACGGTGACAAGCAGTGCCAACGTGGAGTCGAGTCCTCCCGAGATGCCGATGACTGCCGTCTGGGAGTTGGTATGGACGAGTCGCTTTGCCAGTCCTTCGGTCTGAATGGCGAAGATCTCCTGACAGCGCTCATCGAGGTCGCTGCCCGATGGTACAAAGGGATGGGCGTTGATGTTACGGGTCAACTTGAAGTCATGCTGGCTGATGAGCGCCGTGTCGACACTGGTGAATTGGTCGGCATCGGACAAGCGTATGGCAGAAGCTGCGAAGGTGGCGTTGATGCGGCGTTCAGCACGCAGACGCTCAACGTCAATCTCGCTCTCGATGATCTGTCCTTTCAATGAGTGGGGAGCCGCTTCAGCCAGCAGTCGTCCGTTCTCATAAACAAAAGCCTTGCCACTGAACACCACATCCTGGGTGCTCTCACCAAAGCCTGCAGCACTATAGACATAACCACAGAGACAACGAGCACTCTGCTGGGCGAGAAGGCCCTTGAGGTAAGCGAGCTTACCCACCACATCGTTGTCAGCACTGAGGTTGAAGACGATCTCGGCACCATGAAGCGTCAGGCGTGAGGATGGCGGGATAGTGGACCATAGATCCTCGCAGAGTTCAACACCGAAGGTAAAGGAAGGCGTTCGGAAGAGTTGATGCGAGGAGATGCGCACCTGTTGTCCACAAAGCCAAACTGTGGCATCGGCGGGCAATGCCGAAGCACTGTTGAACCACCGCATCTCGTAGAACTCGCGGTAGTTGGGAAGGAACGTCTTAGGGACGAGACCGAGGATCTTGCCCTTCTGCAGGACGGCAGCGCAATTGAAGAGTGCGCCCTTATAGGGCACGGGCAGTCCGACAATGGTGATGATGTCGAGCGAACGAGAGAAATTGAGGAGGTGGATGAGAGCCATCTCGGCCTCGTCGAGCAACAATTGCTGGGCGAAGAGATCACCGCACGAATAGCCTGTGAGTGATAGTTCGGGCAGGCAGATGACTTCAATGCCACGGCCCTCAGCTTGGATGACGAGGTTCTCAACCTGTTGTACGTTGAATTTCGGGTCGGCCACACGCACTTCGGGTACGGCGGCTGCAATCTTAACGAATCCGTAGTTCATTTCCTTTTGGTCTTTTATGTGTTTCTGGGTGCAAAGTTAATGTTATTCTTCGAAACGGGTGCATTTTTTGCAGATTTTGTGCAAAAAGTTTGGTCAACAACGAAAAAAGCGTTTACTTTGCTCCAAGAAAACGGCGGCCATCACGCCGAACGAATTCTAACTAACACATTTTATTAACCTATAAACCCATCCAAAACGATGACAAAGAAATTTGTATGCACAGTATGTGGTTATATCCACGAAGGTCCCGAGCCCCCCGAGCGCTGCCCGCAGTGTAAAGTTCCTGGCAGCAAGTTCAAAGAACTGAAAGAAGATGCCGGACTTCAGTTCGTCACCGAGCATGTCATTGGCATTGCCAAGGACGCAGATCCCGAGATTGTTGCAGGACTCCGTTCCCATTTCGAGGGCGAATGCTCTGAAGTAGGTATGTATTTGGCCATGGCTCGCCAAGCTGACCGCGAGGGTTATCCCGAGATTGCAGAGGCCTTCAAGCGCTATGCCTTTGAGGAAGCCGACCACGCCAGCCGCTTTGCAGAATTGCTGGGCGAGTGCGTCTGGGACACAAAGACCAACCTGAAGAAGCGCATGGAAGCCGAGTGTGGTGCATGTGCCGGCAAGATGGAGATTGCCAAGAAAGCTAAAGCTCTCGACCTCGATGCTATCCATGACACCGTTCATGAGATGGCAAAGGACGAAGCTCGCCACGGACAGGGCTTCCAGGGCCTTTACAACCGCTACTTTGGTGATAAGTAAGCGCTGACGCGAGAATCAAAAACAGACAGGGGCTGTGCCATAGGGCACGGCCCTTGTTGTTGAGGGGGGGGGAGAAGGGAGGAAGGGAGGGGGAAGGAAGAGGAGAAGGACCCGACGGTGACCCGTCGGGAACAGTGGCGCTTTGTGGGAGGGGAGGAAAGGGAGGGAATAAAGGGAAGAAGGGAGAACAGGAGGAAGAGAAGAAAAGAGGGAAGGGAGGGAAGAAAGGAGGAAGGGAGGGAAGAAGGGAAGAAGGAGGAAGCGAGGAAGGGAGGGAAGAAGGGGAAGAAGAAGGAAGCGAGGAAGGAAGCGAGGAAGAAGGGAGGAAGAGCGTCACTTGCGGAAACGGACGTAGAGGCGTTGTTGGAGGTTGAAGAGGGAAGCGTTGAGGGTGAGGAGGTAACCAGGCTTCCAACGGGCGCGAAGGGGAAGGCGAGAAGGGCGGAAGGTGTGGAGGATGGTTGTGAGACGCTCGCGGATATCGAGGCGCTGTTCGGGCGTAAGCTCCTGTTCATGACGGAGGAAGAGACGATAGCACCCAAGGAAGTTCTCCCAGCGGATGACCTCGTAGTGTTTGATGATATCGGTGGAGAGACCTTCGTGCTTGAGACTCAAAAGCAGGTTGAAGTTGGCATCGATGAGGTCGAAACGACGGATGCTGAACTGCGCTGTCTGTGCAGAGGGATGACGATAGTAGAAATAAACACCCTCGCAGGCACGCACCTCGCGGCTATGAAGATAGTGGAGATGTGTAGCGTTCTCATCGCTATAGAGGCGGCAGGAAGTGTCGTAGGAATAGCGCCGATGGAGCGCGGTGCGCGTGACATAAAGGCCATGCAGTTGCCATCGGTTGAGACTCTTTTTGCAAGCCTCGAGGCCATCGAGTGCACCGCCAGAGAGCAATTCGGCTGGTAGACCGAAATCATGTTCTAAGCCCGTGGCAGCATCGTGATACCTAAGTCGAAAGACAACGCAGTCTGTAGATGGATGCTCACGAAACACTTCGAGAGCCCGTTCGAGAGCATCGGGTGAGAGCCAATCGTCGGCATCGAGCATGGTGACGTAAGGCGCTTCGGCCTGTTGTAAGGCCAGGTTACGTGCTACAGCATGACCACTGTTGGAAGCAGTCTGCAGGACAACAAATCTAGAATCAGCAGCTGCACGGCGTTGGAGGAGCGCGAGGGTGCCGTCGGTGGAGCAGTCGTCAACACAAATGGCCTGAAAATCGGTCATCGATTGTTGCGCAAGCGAATCGAGACAACGAACGAGCGTTGACTCAGCATTATAAGCAGCGATGAGGATGGATATAGCAGGCATAAGCGGTCGAGGTTCAGAGATGAAGCTTCTTGCGCAGTTTGGGGATGATGGCCGTCTCACGCTCAAGGATGCCATAGCTACGCCAAGCGGACAGACACAAGAGACAAGCACCAACGGGATACTTCAAGAAAGGAGGCAACACGAGACAGACAGCCAATGTGGCCCCCACCAGAAGCGCTTGCTGCAGAGCCAGCGAGAACGTGGGCAGCGTCATGCGGAAGTGGTAATGGAGGCTGTAGGTGATGCCGATAAGGAACATGTCGAACAACGAAGAGAGTGAGAGGCCGATGCCAGCACCGATGAGACCGAAATGTTGATAACAAACGGCGATGATGAAGAGTGAGAATGCATCGTAGATCACCTCCATGGCCAGATAGATGCGTGAGTCACCACAAGCCAAGGCGGTGTAACTGATGGGAATGGTGATGGCTCGCAGATAGGTGTAGAACACCGCGCAGATGGCCATCTCGGTGGCCGGTAGGAAGTTGCTGTTGTAGAGTAAACGCAAGATGATGGGCATCATCACCATCATGCCGATGAGGAGAGGCGCGATGAGGAGTACACTGACGCGTATCTGCTGGTTGATGGTCTGGTTGCGTAGGGCGATGTCGTGGTTGACACTTGAGAGACGCGGAAAGAAATCGGACTCGAAAGCCGCGAAGACAAGTCCAGCATAAGTGACCATCATCGTGTAGCCAACACGGTAGAACCCTACAATCTCATCGGAGCCATAACGTTTAAGAACGGCCTGAAGCGAGGTTGCCATGATGGCTCCAGCCACGGCTGCCAGGATGTAGGGAACGCCAATGCGGATCATCTGCCAACCATCGTGGAACACCTGTTTAGAGAAGATGGACACTCGCCAAGGATAGAGTGGGGTAGTGAAGGCCAGATGGATGGCGAGGACAGCCAAGGTGCTGATGTCGAGCGCAACAATGATTCCCTGTATGCCGAATGCCCAATAAAGAGGGACGGTGAGGCAGAGCGTGGAGACAGCCCCGAGGGCCGTGATGAGCGCCACACGCTTCAGACGTCGTAGACCCTTCAGTATGGATGCCTCACCTGCCGTCATGCCAAGCGCGATAATCATTGGCGCCAACAAAGCAATGCTCCAAACGCCACTCTGCTTGCCCTCGAAGAATAGCGAGCCCAACAATGGTGCACCGGCGATGCAGAGGAACGCGCCAAGCAACGTCGTCCACACACACCACGTTCGAACGACACACACGAAATGACGGATCTCGTCGTCTGTGCCATTCTCGAACAATTCGGACACATGACGGACTGAAGAGAATGGAATACCAAAGTTAGTAGCCTGATTCACCGACTCCGCGATGGTCATGTACTGAGCCATCAGTCCGTAGCCTGCAGCCCCAAGAAACTTGGACGTAAGCTTGTTGCGGATGATGCTCATCAAGATCGTGAGACCCTGAACGCCACCGAAGACCCCCGTGTATTTAAGCACGTGGTCCATGGTAGTTTTGGTGTGTCGCGACTCGATATTTGAGGCAGAATTCATGTTTTTGTTCAAATTTGTGGGCAAAGTTAATGTAAAATGCGGAGAAAAGTGTACTTTTGCGGCCGAAAAACGTTTAAATACTCAAAAAAAACAATGGCAGGCTATCTTGTAGAAGATACTCGTAAGGTGACAACACACCGTTTATACGAGATGAAACAGAGCGGCAAGAAGATTGCAATGCTCACTTCCTATGACTATTCAATGGCTCAAATCGTGGATGGCGCAGGCATCGATGTCATCCTCGTGGGCGACAGCGCATCGAACATGATGGCAGGTAACGTCACTACGCTCCCCATCACACTCGATCAGATGATTTATCATGCTCGCAGCGTCGTTCGTGGCGTGAAACGTGCTTTGGTGGTATGCGATATGCCGTTCGG